>NZ_JBWKNO010000004.1:291380-414008 GCF_059415605.1 Rhodoferax sp. GW821-FHT10B06
AACGTATAAGCCCGCAATCGTAAGATTGCGGGCTTTTTACATTGTGCTGTGAGGTGCCAATATCCATGAGCAAAGCCTTTACACGCGAAAGCGATGCGGAAGACGAAGACGTTGACGTCTCTCCTACGGCAGCCTTGCCCTCCGGCAGCAAGAACTACATGACGCCCGAGGGTTGCGCCCGTTTGCGCGCCGAATTCAATACCTTGATGGAGGTTGAGCGCCCGAAGATCGTGGATGTGGTCTATTGGGCTGCCAGCAACGGCGACCGCTCGGAAAACGGTGACTACCTGTACGGCAAAAAGCGCCTGCGGGAAATTGACCGACGCATTCGTTTCTTGACCAAGCGCCTGGAAATTGCGGAAGTGGTGGACCCATCGGTTCATTTCGGTAGTGACCAGGTATTTTTTGGTGCCACGGTGGCGTACGAAGACGCCTCGGGCCAGCAACGCACGGTGACCATACGTGGCATAGATGAGGCCGATACCTCCCTGGGCCAAGTCAGCTGGGTGTCGCCGATCGCGCGGGCGCTGTTGAAAGCCCGGGTGGGCGATGTTGTGCGTTTGCAGTCGCCCGTAGGTATGCAGGACATCGAGGTACTGCGTGTGGACTACCCTGCGCCAGGAGCGGCGGCCTAGCAGCAGGTTAGCCTTAGGATGCCGGTGTAATGCGCTGAGCCCGGATCACCGAGGGTGTGCGCTGTACGTGGCGCAGCGCTACCTCCAGATGGGCCTGGTCGCGCACAGAGATCACGAAGCGCAGGTCGTTTGCGCCATGCGCTTCTTCCTGGCCCATGTCGACCTGGGTGATGTCCACCTCGGCAACGGCCAGCGCGGCCGCGACCTTGGCCAGCACGCCTTTTCCGCTGGTGACGGTGACAACGATGCCGGTTTCGAACTGCCGCATCGGCTCATCCGCCCAGTCCACGGCAATAAACCGTTCACTATCTTTGTACTGCAGGCGTTTGGCAACAGCGCAATTGGCGGTATGCACCGCCAAACCTTCTCCGCGCCCCAGGTAGCCGACGATGGCGTCTCCTGGAATGGGGCGGCAGCAGCGTGCAAACTGCACCGAGGTGTTCTCGCTACCGTCCAGTATGACCGCGCCCTGTGAGACAGTCTCATGCGCCATATAGCGCTCACGTGACAGCAGCAACGCGTCAGGTTTCTCTCCCTTTTCCGCCAGCAAGTGCACCAGTCGTTTGGCGACGATGCTGGCAACCCGTTTGCCCAGGCTGATGTCGGTCAGCAGTTCAATCCGGCTACGGTTGCCGGTGAAGCGCAGCAGCTTGTCCCAGATGGGTTGCTGTTCTGGGGTGGACTCGGGTAATCGTTCCAGACCTTCGGCGCGCAGGGCCTGTGTGAGCAGTTTTTCGCCCATGCTTTCAGACTCGGTCTGCGCCATGCTTTTCAGGTGGTGGCGGATCTTGGAGCGGGCCCTGCCAGTCCGCACAAAGCCTAGCCATGCCGGATTCGGGGCGGAGACCGAGGCGGTGATGATTTCGATGATGTCGCCGTTGCGCAGCTCGGTGCGCAACGGTACCTGCTCCCCATTGATTTTGGCGGCAACCGTGCGGTCACCCACATTACTGTGGATGGCGTAGGCAAAGTCCACCACGGTCGCGCCGCGCGGCATGGCCATGATCTGGCTTTTAGGCGTGAAGACATACACGGCGTCGGGGAACAGGTCCACCTTGACGTGGTCCCAGAACTCCGCCGCATCGCGGGTTTCATCCTGGATGTCGAGCAGGGATTGCAGCCATTTGGTGCCAAGGCGCTCGGCTGTGGCGCTGTCGGCATCGTTGGTTTTGTAGAGCCAGTGGGCGGCCACGCCGGATTCCGCAACCAGGTGCATGGCCTCTGTGCGCATTTGGAATTCCACGTTTACACCCGACGGCCCTACTAGCGTGGTATGCAGGGATTGATAGCCGTTGAGCTTGGCAATCGCGATATGGTCCTTGAATTTGCCTGGCACCGGCTTATACAGTTGGTGTAGCACGCCCAGTGCGGTGTAGCAGTCGGTGACGCTGGAGACGATGACCCGGAATCCGTAAATGTCCGTTACCTGGGCAAAGGTGAGGTGCTTGTCGGCCATCTTTTGGTAGATGGAATACAGGGTTTTTTCGCGTCCAGCGATGCGCACCTGCATGCCTGTTTGCGCAAAGGTGTTTTCGACCTCTTGCTGTACTTTTTGCACCAAGTCGCGTCGGCGGTTGCGTGCCTTGGTCACGGCCTTGGCCAAAATGGCATAGCGCCAGGGGCGCAGGTGGCGAAACGACAGGTCTTGCAGTTCGCGGTAGGTCTGGTTGAGCCCCAGGCGGTGGGCGATAGGGGCGTAGATTTCCAGGGTTTCGGAGGCGATGCGTCCCCATTTCGACCGGGGCATGTCGCCCATGGTGCGCATATTGTGGGTTCGATCGGCTAGCTTGATCAGTATCACCCGGACGTCGCGGGCCATGGCCAGCAGCATCTTTCGGAATGATTCGGCCTGGTTTTCTTCGCGTGTGTTGAATTGCAGTTTGTCCAGCTTGGTCAAGCCATCGACCAGCTCGGCAACCGGTGCGCCAAAACGTTCGATCAGTTCCGATTTGGTCGTGCCGCAGTCTTCCATGGCGTCATGCAGCAATGCCGCCATCAGCGCCTGCGCGTCGAGCTTCCAGGCCGCGCACTGGGCCGCAACTGCAATCGGGTGCGTGATATAGGGCTCACCGCTGTTACGCAATTGGCCCAGATGGGCTTCGTCGGCAAAGCGGTAGGCTTGCCGTACCTGCTCCACACTGGCGCTATCCAGGTAGTCTAGACTGGCCGTCAGGGCTGCGAAGCTGGCCGCCGCTGCGTTGGCTGCAGCTGGGCTGGCGCCGCGTCCGCCTTTATGGGGGGGCTGGGGCGGGGCTGTGCTGCTGGCAGGTAAAGGCGTGTCACTCATGTTGCAAATATAGCGTGGCTGTCACATGTCGCAGCCGGGCAATAAAAAAGGCACCGAATTTCGGTGCCTTTTAAAGTGTGCAGGCCTGCAAAGATCAGCTTGGGACCTTTTTCAGCATTTCCAGGCCGATTTTGCCGTCGGCAATCTCGCGCAATGCGGTGACCAGGGGCTTGTTCTTGCTCTCGATTTTCGGAGCATGGCCCTGGCTCAGCATGCGTGCGCGGTAGGTAGCTGCCAAAACCAGTTGAAAACGGTTAGGGATTTGCACCAGGCAATCTTCGACGGTGATACGGGCCATGAATTTCTCCAGAAAACTATGCGATGTTCAGGGATTTGAAGGTGTCGGCTCGGGCGCGGCGTTGGGCCGCAAACTTGAGCCGCTGGGCATGAACAATGGTTTTCATGTCGAAAACTGCCCGGTCAAATAGCTCGTTGATTATAACGAAGTCGAATTTATGCGCTTGCGCCATCTCTACGGCGGCATTGGCTAGGCGCAATTCGATAACGTCCGGAGCATCTTCGCCACGCCGCTCCAGGCGTGAGCGCAGCTCTTCCCAGCTGGGAGGCAGGATGAAGATCAGCACGGCATTGGCAAAAATCTGCTTGATCTGGATGGCGCCCTGGAAGTCGATTTCCAGAATCACATCTGCGCCCTGGGCCATGCGTTCTTCAATGGCTTTTTTGGACGTGCCGTAGCGGTTTCCGTGGACCTCGGCCCACTCCACAAAGGCGTCTGCCTGCACCATGGCATCGAATTCGGATTGCGATGTGAAAAAATATTCGCGACCGTGCTTTTCCTGGCCGCGCGGGGCTCGGGTGGTGTGCGATACCGAGGGTTGCACCTTGGAGTCGAGCTCCATCAGGGCCTTGACCAGGCTGGATTTCCCTGCGCCGCTGGGAGCGGCAACCACAATTAAATTTCCAGGATAGTCCATGGTGCTGGGGCGTCGGTGACGGCTGAAAAATGGCACATTCTATATTTGCCCTTGCCGTCGATGGACCAAAGCGGCTGTGCGTGTCCGTGGCGCCACGTACCGGCAATCGCTGACAATACAGCCTATGAATTGGTTAAACGAAGTGAAATGGGACGCCCAAGGGCTGGTTCCCGTGATTGCACAAGAAGCCTCCAGTGGAGATGTGTTGATGTTCGCCTGGATGAACCGCGAGGCGCTAGAAAAGACCGCCGCCCTGGGCAGGGCCGTGTACTTCAGCCGCTCGCGCAACCGCCTGTGGTTCAAGGGCGAAGAGTCGGGTCATGTCCAGACGGTGCATGAAATCCGCCTGGACTGTGACAATGATGTGATCCTGCTTAAGGTGACGCAGCAGGGCCATACCCCCGGTATTGCCTGCCACACTGGGCGTCACAGCTGCTTTTTCAGCGTGCTGGACATTGGAGCCGAGGGTGGAGCCACCTGGACAGCCATTGACCCGGTCTTGAAAGACCCGGCATCCATCTATAAATAACTGCTATGCAACTCCAAGACCCATTGGCCCGACTGGCCGCCGTGATTGATAGCCGCAAGCCAGCCCTTGGCGGTGACCCCAGCGCCAGCTATGTGGCGCGCTTGCTGCACAAGGGGCCGGATGCCTTTTTGAAGAAGATCGGGGAGGAAGCTACCGAGGCCGTGATGGCCGCAAAAGACGCCGAGCATGGCGGTGCGACCCCCGCTCTGAAGGCCAAATTTGTCAACGAAGTGGCAGACCTGTGGTTCCATTCCATGGTGGCTTTGGCCCATTTCGACCTGAGCCCGGCCGACGTGATTGCCGAACTGGAGCGCCGTGAAGGCACCAGCGGCATCGAGGAGAAAGCCCTGCGCAAGGTGTTGGCACGTGAGGCCCAGGCTCCAGGAGCGGCCCATGAGTGACGTGATCGATGTACATGCCGTGGACAGCGAGAAAGCGCAGGAGCTGAAAACCGTGGGCTGGGTCAGCTACATACTGCACCTGATCGTGGCTATTGGTGCCGTCATTCCTGGTGCACAGCCCGGTGCTGCTTTGCTGATCGTGGCCCTGGTGATCGATCTTGTGAAGAAGGGCGAGGCCGAAGGAACCTGGCAGGCCAGCCATTTTTCCTGGCGTATCCGCACCGTGTTGTGGGCCGGTGTGCTGTATGTGGTGACGGCACCGCTGTGGTTTCTCTTCATCTTGCCTGGCTGGATCGCCTGGGGCTTGATTTCATTGTGGTTTTTGTACCGTATCGTGCGCGGCATGGTGGCTATGAATGCCAGCCAAGCAGTAGGAGATAGCCTGTGACAACCCACCAGCACGATGCAAATTGCCTGTTTTGCAAGATTATTGCGGGGCAGATTCCGTCCAAGAAAGTCTATGAAGACGAAGAACTTTTCGTGTTCCACGACATCCATCCGTGGGCGCCAGTACATTTCCTGATGGTGCCGAAGCCGCATATTCCGTCCATGGCGCAGTTGCAGCCGGAACATGCGGCGCTGGTTGGGCGCATGATGGTATTGGCCCCGCAACTGGCTGCGCAGGAGGGCTGCAGGCCCTACCCGCAAGGCGGGTTTAGGGTGATTGCAAATACCGGCGATGATGGCGGGCAGGAGGTGCACCATTTGCATTTGCACGTGATCGGCGGTCCGCGACCCTGGCTGAAGGGCTAGGCTTTTACCTGGCGGTTGGCCTCTGCTGTCATGCCTGCCGACTAGAATCAAACATACATTGTTAGGAGCATTCCATGGGTTCTTTTTCTATCTGGCATTGGTTGATCGTCCTGTTGATCGTGGTCATGGTGTTCGGCACCAAGAAGCTGAAGAACATGGGCAGCGACCTGGGTGGCGCGGTGAAGGGCTTCAAGGACGGCATGCGCGACGGCGCGGCGACCGAAGAAGACAAGCCTGCAGCCCAAGTGGGCAGCACCACGGGCGCACAAAAAACCACGATCGACGTGGAAGCCAAGACCAAGTCTTGAGCACTGAGCAGATTTCACAGCTGTGATCGATCTCGGCATCTCGAAAATGGCGCTGATCGGCGCGGTGGCGTTGATCGTCATCGGGCCGGAAAAGCTGCCGCGCGTCGCGCGCACCGTGGGGACCTTGCTGGGCAAGGCGCAGCGTTATGTGGCCGACGTCAAGGCCGAAGTCAACCGGTCCATGGACCTGGATGAGCTGAAGAAAATGAAGGAAACGATGGAAGGTGCAGCGCGCGATGTGCACCAGTCCATCCAGACCAACGTCAGCGACTTTGAAAAGCAGGTGACAGACGACGGCTCCAGCGCCCTGGCAGCGCCTGACTACGACTATGCGCAGTACCCTGAATACAAGCGCCCCCAAAAGCGCTGGCGGCTCAAGCAGGGCGCAACGCCGCAGTGGTTCAAGGCGCGTACCGGCGTGCGTACCAAGGCGCTCTCGGGTGCGGCCCGCGTGGCGCGCTACCGTCCCCAGAAAATCAATTAACAGAGGCCAGCCGGCCTCTGTGTCTGTTTGGGCATGCCCCAATGAATGTCCACGATGTCTGATCCACACAACAAGCAAGACGACGAACTAGCCGGAACCGAGCAGCCCTTTGTGCAGCACCTGATGGAGCTGCGTGACCGCCTGGTGAAGGCTTTGCTGGCCGTGCTGGTGGCTGCCGGTGGTTTGGCGCTGTACCCCGGCCCGGCGCGTCTATACGACATGCTGGCCTCGCCCTTGGTGGCGGCCATGCCAGAAGGCAGTTCGCTGATCGCCACTTCGGTGATCTCGCCGTTCATGGTGCCCATCCAGGTGATGTTCATGGCGGCGTTGATGATTGCGCTGCCGGTGGTGCTGTGGCAGGTCTGGGCATTTGTAGCGCCAGGCCTGTATTCGCACGAGAAAAAACTGGTGCTACCCCTGGTGGTATCGAGCACGCTGCTGTTCTTCGTGGGCGTGGCGTTCTGTTACTTCTTCGTGTTTGGGCAGGTGTTCAAGTTCATCCAGAACTTCGCGCCGCACAGCATCAAGGCGACGCCGGATGTTGAAGCCTATCTGAGCTTTGTGCTCACCATGTTCCTGGCCTTCGGCCTGGCCTTTGAGGTGCCTATCGTGGTGGTGGTGTTGGCCCGTATGGGTCTGGTCAGCATCGACAAGCTGAAGAGCTTTCGCGGCTACTTCGTGGTGTTGGCCTTCATCGTGGCTGCTGTGGTGACCCCGCCCGATGTGGTGTCGCAGCTGGCGCTGGCCATTCCCATGTGCCTGCTGTACGAGATGGGCATCTGGGCCGCGCAGGTTTTCATCAAGCACACCCAGTCGCCAGACGACGCCAAACCCGCAGAATCTTGATCAAATATGCCTCTGGCGCATGATTTATCTACGCCAGTAGCTATTGAAACTGTAGCGGATTAGCGCTCTTGCCGCGCGGGCTTGGGGCGGAGGCCCGGGGTCACGTCCAAGCTCAGTTCCTTGTCCTGGCGCAGCACGCTGAATTTGCTGGCGGTGCCAGGCTTGAGCATGGCCACGCTGGTCAGCAGCTCCGACACGGTGCTCACCGGCTTATCCCCCACCATCTTGATCACATCGCCCGGCCGGATGCCAGCATGGGCTGCCGGGCCGTTTTGCAGCACTCCGGTGATGATTACGCCCTGCAGCGTCTTCACGCCGAAGGTCTCGGCCAGTTCGGGGGATAGGTCGTTGGGCTCCACGCCTATCCAGCCGCGGCGCACCTGGCCTTCGGTGACGATGCCTTCCAGCACCAGCTTGGCGGTCGATACGGGTATGGCGAAGCCAATGCCCATGCTGCCGCCGGAGCGCGAGTAGATGGCGGTGTTGATGCCCATCAGATTGCCATTCACGTCTACCAGCGCACCGCCGGAGTTGCCCGGGTTGATGGCTGCGTCGGTCTGGATGAAGTTCTCAAAGGTGTTGATGCCCAACTGGTTGCGGCCCAGCGCGCTGACGATGCCGCTGGTGACTGTCTGGCCCACGCCAAACGGGTTGCCGATCGCCAGCACCTGGTCGCCCACCTGCAGTGCGTCCGAGCTGCCCAGCACCATCACCGGCAGCTTGTCCAGCGTGATCTTCAGGATGGCCAGGTCGGTGTCCGGGTCGGTGCCTATCACCTGGGCCTGCACGTGGCGGCTGTCGGTGAGCGTGACTTCGATGGAGTCCGCGCCTTCCACCACGTGGTTATTGGTCAGGATATAGCCGCTGTCGCTGACGATTACGCCGCTGCCCAGGCCGACCTGGGCCTGGCTGCCGCGATCGCCAAAGAAGAATTTGAACCAGGGATCGTCGCTGCGCGGGTCGCGCTCAGCCATTTTGCTGGTGTTGATGCTGACCACCGCCGGCGAGGCTTTTTTTGCGGCGGCACTGAAGCTACCCGAAGCCGGGGCGCTGGACGCGCTGGCGGGGGCTTCGATCAAGGAGATGGTGCTGCCGGAAAACGGCCGCTTGCCCAGCCACTCGGGCTTGAGCGTGGTGACGACGAAATAGGCGGCCAGCAGAATGGTGGCGGTTTGGGCAAACAGGAGCCAGAGGCGCTTCATGGTGGGAAATATGGTGGAGTGGCGTGGCGGGTAGAGCGGCCGCAAACACAGACAAATAAGCCATTGTCTCCCAAGCCGCAGGGACGCCACAACCCAAGCGGGTTTGCGCCGTTCCGTCGTGACCAGAGCTAGCCCGATGCAGCGCGGGGTGTGCCGTAGCTGCGAAAATGCTGCCATGAGTACCTCTCGCACCGCACTGCTGCAGGCTTTTGATGCCTTGCTACAACCCGTACGCTTCAAGGACTACGGGCCGAACGGCCTGCAGGTCGAAGGCAAGCCCCAGATCACACGTATTGTCTCGGGCGTCACCGCCAGTCTGGCATTGATTGAAGCAGCCGTGGCCCAGCAGGCCGACGCCATCTTTGTACACCATGGCTTGTTCTGGCGGGGGCAGAGCGGCACGGTGACCGGTTGGATGAAGCAGCGCCTGGCCTTGCTGCTGGCCCATGACATCAACCTCTATGCCTACCATCTGCCACTTGATGCCCACCCCACGCTGGGCAACAACGCCCAGCTGGGCGCGCGCTTGGGTTTGCTGGGGGCAGGGCAGTTTGGCGACAATGAGCTGGGCTTTCTGGGCGAGCGCGCCGATGGCGGTGTTTTCGACTCCGTGCAAGCCTTGGCTCAGCATGTAGAAAAAGTACTGGATAGGCCGGTAGTGCAGATTCCTGGTGCGCAGGGAGCTATTAAAAAGATAGCTTGGTGCACGGGCGGTGCGCAAGGCTATTTCGAGGCTGCCATCGCCGCCGGGGCCGATGCTTTCATCACCGGCGAGATTTCCGAACCCCAGGCCCACTACGCGCGTGAATGCGGCGTGGCTTTCATCGCTTGCGGCCACCATGCCAGCGAACGCTACGGAGCGCCTGCGGTGGCGGCCCATGTGGCGGAGCAACTGGGTGTGGCCCACACCTTCATCGACATACCCAATCCCGCATGATGCCAGCCCTGCAAGCTCCTATTGCCATTACCTTGGGCGACCCGGCCGGTATCGGTCCGGAAACCATTGCCAAGGCCTTCCGTGACGCGCCCGATGCCACCCAGGGCTGTTTTGTGGCCGGTGATCTGGCCACTGTGCGCCGCGCCTCTCAACTGGTCAGCGGTCCCGGCCAGCCCGGCCTGCCAGTGGCGCTGATTGCGGCACCGCAGGAGGTCTGGTCCGTACCGCCCCGCTGCATCCCGGTGCTACAAATAACGGAGCATTTCCCGCAGATACCATATGCGCAAGTGAGCGCTTTGGCGGGTAAGGTTGCGGCCGATTGCGTGGTTTGGGCCAGCCGTGCGGCTCTGCGCGGTGAGCTGGCGGCGGTGGTGACCGCCCCCTTGCACAAAGAGGCGCTGGCGGCTGCCGGCGTGCCGTTTCCAGGCCACACCGAGCTGCTGCAGGCCGAGGCTGCGGCCTTTCTCGGTAAGCCGGTGCAGGACGTGCCGGTGCGCATGATGCTGGCCAACGACGAGCTGCGCACGGTGCTGGTCAGCATCCATCTGTCATTGCGCCATGCGATTGACGCGGTGACCTTGGGCGGCGTGCTGCAAACCCTGCGCATCACCCACCAGTCTGTGGGTACGGCATTGGGCCGCGCGCCACGCATCGGCGTGGCCGGGTTGAATCCGCACGCGGGTGAAGGGGGCTTGTTTGGCCGGGAAGAGATGGACACCATCATTCCCGCTATCCAGACTGCGCGGGCGGAGGGTATGGATGTCCATGGGCCTTATGCGCCCGACACCGTCTTCATGCGTGCCCGCGCCAAGAATGGCCAGCCGGGCGAGTTCGATGTAGTGGTCGCCATGTACCACGACCAGGGCCTGATCCCCGTGAAATACCTGGGTGTGGAGCAGGGCGTGAACGTGACGTTGGGCCTGCCGCTGGTGCGCACCAGCCCGGACCACGGTACGGCGTTTGATATTGCAGGCACGGGCGTTGCCGATGCGTCCAGCCTGGTGGCCGCCATCCGCATGGCGCGCCGGCTGTGCCGCTTTCCGTGACATTGGGCTGATAAAAAACCCCGCCAGCACAAGATTGGCGGGTGTTTTTTGCTATGGAAAATAGAGTGCTGTTATGGGGCGGGTCTATTTGTTCAGGCTATCGCGGATTTGGCGCAGCAGCAAGATGTCTTCGGGTGTTACCGGTTCTGCGGCAACGGGCGCCGGTGCATCTTTCTTGAAGCGGTTGATCTGCTTCACCATCATGAAAATGATGAAAGCCAGAATTGCGAAGTTCACCGCTACGGTGATGAAGTTGCCATAGGCAAACACCGGCACGCCAGCTTTCTTGAGCTCAGCCACAGTCATCGCCGTGCCTGCTGGTGGTGTGCCGAGTACGACGAACATGCTGGAAAAATCGAGCTTGCCGAAAATCGTGCCCACCACCGGCATGATCAGGTCGCCCACTACAGAATCCACAATCTTGCCAAAAGCGCCACCGATGATGACACCGACGGCGAGGTCGATCACGTTGCCTTTTACGGCGAATTCCTTGAATTCCTGCAGCATGCCCATGTCTTTTCCTGGTAGTTTGACGAGGGTCATTATTCTCCACAATATCGGCCACATGGACCAGTTGTAGCGGGTTTGCCGGGATGGGGTGAACGATATCGCTCGGATACAATCAGTAGTTGATCCCAAACGGCAATGAATTTGAGGACCCCCATGAGTGATGCTTCAGTGGACAACAGTAAGCGAACGTGGTTGATTGCATCCGGTTGTGCCGGTGCTGTGGGTGGCGTAGCAACCGCCATCCCTTTCGTAAGTACCTTTCAGCCTTCAGAGCGCGCCAAAGCCGCCGGTGCTGCGGTAGAAGCCGATATCTCGGGCCTCAAGCCGGGTGAAAAAATGACGGTGGAATGGCGCGGCAAGCCCGTATGGATTTTGCGCCGTACGCCGGAGCAGGTCGCCGAGCTGCCCAAGCTGGATGCTGAGTTGGCTGACCCCAAATCGTTGCGCAATCCTTCCGAATTCACACCGGAATACGCCCGCAACGAAGGGCGTTCCATCAAGCCGGAATTTCTGGTGGTCGTAGGTATATGTACCCACTTAGGGTGCTCACCTTCGGATAAGTTCACACCGGGGCCCCAACCATCTTTGCCCAGTGACTGGGCAGGTGGCTTTCTCTGCCCATGCCATGGCTCGACTTTCGACATGGCAGGTCGCGTCTACAAGAATAAACCCGCCCCAGACAACTTGCCAGTTCCGCCGCACATGTATCTCTCGGATACGCGGCTGCTGATTGGTGAAGATAAGAAGGCTTGAGGGAACCCCACATGGCTGTATATAAAGAAATCTCCCCCAATGCCAGCGGCCCAGAAAAGCTGTTGAATTGGGTAGACAATCGCTTCCCGGCAAGCAAGCTCTTCAAAGAGCATATGTCGGAGTACTACGCACCCAAGAACTTCAACTTCTGGTACATCTTTGGTTCCTTGTCCCTGTTGGTGCTGGTGCTGCAAATCGTCACCGGCATCTTTCTGGTGATGCACTACAAGCCAGATTCCAACCTGGCGTTTGCCTCGGTGGAATACATCATGCGCGATGTGCCCTGGGGCTGGTTGATACGCTATATGCATTCCACTGGCGCATCGGCGTTCTTCGTGGTCGTGTACCTGCATATGTTTCGTGGCTTGCTGTACGGTTCGTATCGCAAGCCGCGTGAATTGGTGTGGATATTCGGTTGCGCGATCTTTCTATGTCTGATGGCCGAAGCTTTTATGGGCTATTTGCTGCCCTGGGGGCAAATGAGCTATTGGGGTGCGCAGGTGATCGTGAATCTGTTCTCTGCCATTCCTTTCGTAGGCCCGGATCTGGCCCTGCTGATCCGTGGCGATTACGTGGTGGGTGATGCGACTCTGAACCGCTTCTTCAGCTTTCATGTGATTGCTGTGCCCTTGGTCTTGCTGGGCCTGGTGGCGGCACACATCATTGCGCTGCATGAAGTCGGCTCCAACAACCCTGACGGTGTAGAAATCAAGGGTCCGAATGCTCCCAAGGATGCGAATGGCCATCCTCTGGACGGAATTCCGTTTCACCCCTATTACTCGGTGCACGACATCTTCGGTGTCAGCGTGTTCTTGATGGTATTTACGGCCATCATCTTTTTTGCGCCAGAGTTTGGTGGCTACTTTCTGGAATACAACAACTTCATTCCGGCTGATTCGCTAAAGACGCCTTTGCACATTGCTCCGGTGTGGTACTTCACCCCGTTCTATTCCATGCTGCGAGCGATTACCAGTGAGATGATGTACGCACTGATCGCTTGTGTGGTGGGTGGTGCGGCCCTTGGCGTGTTCAAGTTCAAGTTGCCGAGCTTTGTCAAGGCGGCCATCGTGGTGGTGGCTGCGGGCGTGGTGGCCATGATGATGTCGATTGACGCCAAGTTCTGGGGTGTGGTTGCCATGGGAGGCGCGGTCATCATATTGTTCTTCCTGCCTTGGCTGGATCACAGCCCCGTGAAGTCCATCCGTTATCGTCCCAGCTGGCACAAATATGTGTATGCGGTGTTTGTCGTGAATTTCCTGGTTCTTGGTTATTTGGGTGTGCAGCCACCATCGGATATCGGTGGCCGCGTTTCGCAGATTGGCACGCTGTTCTATTTCGGTTTCTTTCTGCTGATGCCGTGGTGGAGTCGCTTGGGAACGCCCAAGCCCGTGCCCAGTCGCATAACCTTTACTGCGCACTAAGCCGGAGATTCTGAATATGAAAAAACTGATTCTCGGCATGCTCGCAGCGCTGACACTGTCTTTCGGTGCACAGGCTTCTGAAGGCAATGAGGTTCATTGGGACAAGGCGCCCAATAAGACCAATGACCTGGCCGCCTTGCAAAACGGCGCCAAGTTATTCGTCAATTACTGCCTGAGCTGCCACTCCGCGGCGTTCATGCGTTTCAACCGTTTACGGGATATCGGGCTGACCGATCAGCAGATCAAGGATAATCTGCTGTTCACTACCGAAAAGGTTGGCGAAACCATGAAGGCGGCCATCGACCCTCGACAGGCCAAAGACTGGTTCGGTGCCAACCCGCCCGATCTGACGTTGATTACCCGTTCGCGCTCCGGTCACGGTGGTACTGGTGCAGATTACTTGTATACCTATTTGCGTAGTTACTATCCAGACGATACCAAGCCGACGGGCTGGAATAATCTGGTGTTCCCGAATGTGGGCATGCCCCATGTTTTGTGGGAACTGCAAGGAAGCCGCAAGCCTGTTTATGCGGAAGTCGAAGAGCATGGGCATGAGGTGAAGGTGTTCAAGGGATGGGAGCAAGTGACTCCCGGTACCATGACTCCTTTGCAGTACGAACAGGCTGTGGGTGATTTGGTGAGCTATCTCCAGTGGATGGGCGAGCCGGCGCAGAACAGCCGCGTGCGGGTGGGTGTCTGGGTGCTATTGTTTTTGGGGGTGTTGACTCTCTTCACGTGGCGGCTCAATGCGGCGTTCTGGAAAGACGTCAAGTAGACCTGTTGCAGTATTTGGTGTCCCGGGCCTTATACCCGGGATTTGTAGAGTGGGCATGCATTGCGCACCCCACTCTTTTTGATTTTTAGGAGCCCTTTGCCATGATGGTCTTGTATTCAGGAACGACCTGCCCGTTTTCCCACCGCTGCCGTTTCGTATTGTTTGAAAAGGGCATGGACTTCGAAATCCGCGATGTGGACCTCTACAACAAACCCGAAGACATCAGCGTCATGAATCCTTACGGGCAAGTGCCGATTCTGGTGGAGCGGGATCTGATCTTGTATGAGTCGAACATCATCAATGAATACATTGATGAGCGTTTCCCCCATCCCCAGCTGATGCCCGGTGATCCGGTGGATCGTGCACGCGTACGTCTGTTCTTGCTCAATTTCGAAAAGGAATTGTTCGTGCACGTTGCGCTGCTGGAGTCGCGCGCTTCCAAAGGTAATGAAAAAGCACTGGAAAAGGCCCGTGCCCACATCCGTGATCGCCTGACCCAATTGGCCCCCGTGTTCTTGAAGAACAAGTACATGTTGGGTGACAACTTCTCCATGCTGGATGTGGCGATTGCTCCTTTGCTGTGGCGCCTGGATTTCTATGGCATCGACCTGAGCAAGAATGCGGCTCCGTTGCTGAAGTATGCTGAACGGATTTTCTCCCGTCCTGCCTATATCGAGGCATTGACGCCGTCTGAAAAAGTGATGCGCAAGTAAGCAGGAGTATCGGTTGTCCATCATGCAAGCCTTGGATTCGACTTCCACGCGCCCCTACTTGATCAGGGCGCTGTACGAGTGGTGTACCGACAATGGATTTACGCCTTACGTAGCTGTGCTGGTCGATGATTCGGTGCAGGTTCCGCGGGAGTATGTGAAGGATGGTGAGATTGTTCTCAACATCAGCTTTGATGCGACCAGCTCGCTCAAGCTGGGGAATGATTTCATCGAGTTCAAAGCCCGCTTCGCGGGGACTCCACGTGAGATCTTGGTGCCGATTGGCCGCGTGATTGCTATTTATGCGCGTGAAAACGGCCAGGGTATGGCATTCCCTTCACCGGTGGCGGGGCCAGCGCCCACTGCCGATGCCGTGGTGAAGAGCTCTCCAAGTGCGGTGGTTACGGATGCTTCTCTCAAGGGAGTGGCGTTGGATGCTGATGAGGGCGGTGAGCCTCCTGAGCCCCCGCGGCCATCGAGCGGAGCGCGACCGGCATTGAAGCGCGTGAAGTAAAAAGATGGGTGACTGAAAAAGTCCTCATCGATTGGTTAAAATAGAAAAGTTGCCGATTTAGCTCAGTTGGTAGAGCAACCGCCTTGTAAGCGGTAGGTCGTCAGTTCGATTCCGACAATCGGCACCATATCTCAAACATCCGTCTTCATTTTTACCTTGAGGCGGATGGTAGTCACATCCCACCCCTTGGTTCGTAAATGCGCCAGCAGAGCGGGGGATAGCTGCCTCAGCTTTGCCGAAACGGCATTGTTGTTCACTAGCAGGCACCAACTACTGCCATCAATCGGCCCGGCTTGGATGGTTGACCACAGGGCCTCTGGCATGAGCCCCTTGATGGCTTTTAAACGCTCGTTCGAATCTTTTGCCAGCGCGGTCAAACGGGCCAGTGTGGGAGAAGCTGAGGCTGCCTGCTGCAGCGTGACGTAGTGGTTACTTTTACGCATGGAAGCTCCGATTATCTGCGGCGATGCAAATGCCGGGCTGCAATAGCCGGCTTTTATCTGGCTACCGGCAGATGGTTAAAATCCGTCGGTTGTGGATCGCAAGTTCTGCAAACCATGGGTTGACTTCTTTCTCCAAAGCCTCAACTGACTCCAAGATACTTTAGGGATTTCGATCGCCACACCGCGGCTACCGTGGTTGTGTCGGTCTCGCATTCATGACCACCAATTTCCTGACAAAAATTTTCGGCAGCCGTAATCAACGCCTGCTGAAACAGTACCGCAAGACGCTTGAGGGCATCAATGCGTTGGAGTCCCAGTTTGAAAAACTGTCAGATGATGCATTGCGGGAGAAAACGCTAGCGTTCAAGCAGCGGGTCGCGGGCGGTGAGTCGCTGGATGCCATTCTGCCGGAGGCGTTTGCGGTGGTCCGGGAAGGCTCCAAGCGGGTCATGAAGATGCGCCATTTTGATGTGCAGATGCTGGGCGGAATGTCGTTGCACAACGGCAAGATCTCAGAAATGCGTACCGGTGAAGGCAAGACCTTGACCGCCACGTTGCCGGTGTATCTGAATGCGCTTTCGGGTAAGGGTGTGCACGTGGTCACGGTCAATGACTACCTGGCGAACCGTGATGCGCGCTGGATGGAGCGCCTGTACAACTTTCTGGGCCTTACAGTCGGCGTCAATCTGCCGAACATGCCGCGCGAAGAAAAGCAGGCTGCCTACGCCGCTGACATTACTTACGGTACCAATAACGAGTACGGCTTCGATTACCTGCGTGACAACATGGTGTACGAAGTGCGCGACCGTGTGCAGCGCGGCTTGAACTACGCCATCGTCGATGAGGTGGACTCGATCCTGATCGATGAAGCACGTACCCCGCTGATCATTAGTGGCCAAGCAGAAGACCACACGGCAACCTACATTGCCATCAATAAGGTGATTCCCTTCCTTACGCGCCAAGAGGGTGAGGCGGATCCGCGTACCGGTGAAGGTGTTACCAAGCCGGGCGATTTCACGATCGACGAAAAATCCCACCAGGTATTTCTGACCGAAGACGGCCATGAAAATGCCGAACGCATCCTGGCGGAGCAAGGTCTGTTGGCGCCGGGTGCCTCCTTGTATGACCCAGCCAATATCACCCTGATGCACCATGTCTATGCGGCGTTGCGGGCCAACCACCTGTACCACCGTGATCAGCACTATGTGGTGCAAGATGGCGAAATCGTCATCGTGGACGAGTTCACCGGGCGTTTGATGTCGGGTCGCCGCTGGAGTGAAGGCCTGCACCAGGCTGTGGAAGCCAAAGAGGGCGTATCCATCCAGGCAGAAAACCAAACCCTGGCGTCCATCACCTTCCAGAACTATTTCCGCCTGTACGGCAAGCTGTCCGGCATGACTGGCACGGCGGATACCGAGGCGTACGAGTTCCAGGAAATCTACGGTCTGGAAACCGTGGTGATTCCGCCCAATCGAGTGAGTCGCCGCGAAGACCAACTGGACCGTGTCTACAAGACGACGCGCGAAAAATACGAAGCTGCCATCAAGGATATCCGCGAGTGCCATGAGCGTGGCCAGCCCGTGCTGGTCGGTACGACCTCGATCGAAAACTCGGAAATCATCGACCGCTTGTTGAACGAGGCCGGTTTGCCGCACCAGGTGCTAAACGCCAAGCAGCATGCCCGCGAGGCCGATATCGTGGCCCAGGCTGGACGTGCCAAGATGATCACCATCGCCACCAATATGGCAGGACGCGGTACGGACATTGTGCTGGGCGGCAACCTGGAGAAGGCGTTGGAACCTATCCATGCCAACCCGGACCTGGACGAAGCTACCAGGCAGGCGGAAATTGAACGCGTGCGTGCCCAGTGGGTGCAGGACCACGAAGCCGTCAAGGCTCTCGGTGGTCTGCGCATCATTGCCACAGAACGCCATGAATCGCGCCGAATCGATAACCAGTTGCGTGGTCGCTCGGGTCGCCAGGGTGACCCAGGTTCGTCTCGTTTTTACCTGAGCCTGGACGATCCGCTGATGCGGATCTTCGCGGGCGACCGAGTCAAGTCCATCATGGACCGGCTCAAGATGCCTGATGGCGAAGCCATTGAAGCCGGCATTGTGACCCGCAGCATTGAAAGCGCCCAGCGCAAGGTGGAAGCGCGCAACTTTGATGTGCGTAAGCAACTGCTGGAGTACGACGACGTTTCCAACGACCAACGCAAGGTCATCTACCAACAGCGCAACGAGATTCTGGACGCTGCGGATTTGACGGCGCAGATCGAATCTTTGCGCGAGGGCAGCGTAATGGATTTGGTGCGCCAATTCGTTCCTGCCGAATCGGTGGAAGAGCAATGGGATATCCCTGGCCTGGAAAAAGCCTTGCTGGATGAATGGCAGCTGGACTTGCCTTTGGCCGCTTATGTGCAGGCTGCCAGTGCCATCACAGACGAAGATATTGTGCAGAAGGTGCTGGACGTAGCGAACGCCTCCTTCCAGGCCAAGGTGGAGCAGGTGGGCGGTGATAACTTCACCCAGTTTGAACGCATGGTGCTGCTGCAAAGCATAGATACTCATTGGCGTGAGCACCTGAGCTCGCTGGATTACCTGCGCCAAGGCATCCATTTGCGCGGCTACGCGCAAAAGCAGCCCAAGCAGGAATACAAGCGCGAAGCCTTCGAGCTGTTTGGCCAGTTGCTGGACACCGTGAAAAACGATGTGACCAAGGTTCTGATGACGGTCAAGGTCCAGTCCAGCGAGCAACTTGGCGAAGCGGCCGAGGCCATGGAAAACCGGGCCGAAAGCATTGCCAACGTGACTTACACCGCACCGACCGAGACCGGCGAGGTGGAAACCCGCGTGGATGCCAATACCCAAGCTGCTGCCGAGGTGCCCCGTGTGGGGCGCAACGACCCCTGCCCCTGCGGTAGCGGCAAGCGCTACAAGCTGTGCCACGGCAAGTTGGTATAACTGCCAACCAGTTGGATGACGGGCTGCGGCCCGTTTTTTCATGACCTGTCCCCGCGTGCAACTCTATTTTTTGAAAGACTGTTATGCCCGTGAATCTGTCTGCTCCCAATCCCGCTGATCTACATCCTGTGCCGGGCGTGTTGCTGGGCATTGCCGAGGCTGGTGTGCGTA
The DNA here is from genome assembly GCF_059415605.1 of Rhodoferax sp. GW821-FHT10B06. NCBI lineage: Bacteria > Pseudomonadati > Pseudomonadota > Betaproteobacteria > Burkholderiales > Comamonadaceae > Rhodoferax > Rhodoferax sp. GW821-FHT10B06. The sequence continues at coordinate 310,004 of NZ_JBWKNO010000004.1, forward strand.
AACCCAACCGGAAAGACGTTCTGGTGGTGCAGTTGGGCGAAGGCGCTTCAGTGTCTGGTGTGTTCACGCAAAACCGCTTCTGTGCAGCACCGGTTCAGATTTGCCGCGAGCATCTGGCTGCTGGCCTGGGTATCCGTGCGATTCTGGTGAATACCGGCAATGCCAATGCAGGCACTGGCGAGGATGGTTTGATGCGTGCCAAGTCCACTTGCATTGCGCTTGCCCAGTATTTGGACCTGGCGCCTGAGCAGATCCTTCCGTTCTCCACCGGCGTGATCATGGAGTCGCTGCCACATGACCGTATCAAGGCCGGTTTGCCAACTGCTTTGGCCGATGCCCGTGCGGACAACTGGGGCCGCGCTGCAGAGGCCATCATGACCACCGACACGCTACCCAAGGCCTTCAGCGCCCAGATACAGCTGGGTGGCGCCACCGTGACGGTGACGGGTATCAGCAAGGGTGCGGGCATGATCCGTCCAAACATGGCCACCATGCTCGGCTTCATGGCCACGGATGCGAATGTGCACCCGTCGTTGCTGGCGCAACTTGCCAAAGACTTGGCGGATGCCTCGTTCAACCGCATCACCATCGATGGCGATACCTCTACTAACGACTCGTTTGTCGTCATCGCCACCCACAAGGCGGCCCATGCGCAAATCACTGCGCTGGACAGTGCGGACGGCCAGGCTTTGAAAGCCGCGATGCTGTCGGTGGCCCAGAAGCTGGCCCAGGCCATTGTCCGTGACGGCGAGGGTGCGACCAAGTTCATCACGGTGCGTGTTGAAGGCGGCAAGACGTCCGAAGAATGCCGCCTGGCAGCGTATTCGATCGCCCATTCGCCCTTGGTCAAGACCGCATTTTTTGCCAGCGATCCCAATCTGGGCCGTATCTTGGCGGCAGTAGGCTACGCAGGCATCACCGATCTGGACCAGACCGGTATCGACCTGTTTTTGGACGATGTACACGTGGTGGTTAATGGTGGGCGCAACCCCACGTACCGCGAAGAAGACGGCCAGCGCGTGATGAAGCAGAGCGAAATTACTGTGCGCGTAGGGCTGGGCCGCGGTACGGCCGCCGACACCGTGTGGACCTGCGATTTCAGCCACGAATATGTGTCCATCAACGCCGACTACCGTTCATGAACGAGAAATTTGAGCGCCTGATCGAGCGTGCCGAGCAGCTGCTGCAGCGCGTAGAGTCCATCCTGCCCCAGCCGGTGCAGGCACCGGATTGGAATGCGGCTATTGCCTTCCGCTACCGCCGCCGGGGCTCGGGCCACGGCGTGCTGGAGCCGGTGCGTCATATCGGCAGCATGGCGCTGGCCGACCTGAAGGAAATCGACGTCCAGAAGGAAAAAATCCAGCGCAACACCCTGCAGTTTGTAGACGGCAAGCCCGCCAACAATGTGCTGTTGACAGGTGCGCGCGGAACAGGCAAGTCTTCGTTGATCAAGGCCTGCCTGAATACTTACGCGCCACGCGGTCTGCGCTTGATTGAGGTCGACAAGGCTGATCTGGTGGATTTGCCGGACATCGTCGATGTGGTGGCCGACAGGCCTGAGAAATTCATTGTGTTCTGCGACGACTTGAGCTTTGAAGAGGGTGAAGCCGGTTACAAGGCCTTGAAGTCGATTCTGGATGGCTCGGTGGCCGCGGCCAGTCCCAATGTGCTGATCTATGCCACCAGCAACCGTCGCCATCTGCTGCCGGAGTACATGAAGGAAAACCTTAGCTACACGCACACCGAAGATGGCGAGGTGCATCCGGGTGAAGTGGTGGAGGAAAAGATTTCCTTGTCCGAGCGCTTTGGACTGTGGGTTAGCTTTTATCCGTTCTCGCAAGACGAGTATCTGGCCATTGTGGCCCAGTGGCTGCAGTCTTTCGGCGTGGATGCCGAGGCGATTGCCGCAGCACGCCCAGCCTCCTTGGTGTGGGCGTTGGAGCGTGGCTCCCGCAGCGGGCGTGTGGCCTACCAGTTCGCGCGTGACTACGCGGGCCAGCACATGCGTGCGGCATGAGCGGGCAGCCGTTGGTAGCCGATGCAGACCGCCCGCGTGAAGGCGGTCCTGAGCGTGCCATCGTAGAGGTGGCCGTGGGTGTGTTGTTGCAGCCGGACGGCCACTTTCTGGTGACATCCCGGCCGGTGGGCAAGGTGTACGCCGGTTACTGGGAGTTTCCGGGTGGCAAGCTGGAGCAGGGCGAGACCGTGGAGCAGGCACTGCGTCGGGAGCTGCAGGAAGAGCTGGGCATCACCATAGGCGCTGCGCAGCCCTGGAAGGTGGAGCTGGTGGACTACCCGCACGCCTTGGTGCGTTTGCACTTTTGCAAGGTGTTTGACTGGACGGGGGGGCTGGAAATGCGCGAAGGCCAAAGTCATGCCTGGCAGCTGCTGCCTTTGCAGGTGATGCCGGTATTACCAGGTACCGTGCCGGTGCTGGCTTGGTTGGCGCAGGAGCGGGATTTCCTTGGTGCTACACATTCTGTAGCTTAGTGCGCAGGCAACATTTGCGCTAGAGCCGTATTTTTTATAAATTTATTGCAGGCGGGCGTCACCAAAGACGAGGTCGTCCGGTGGTGCTTCGGCAGGCAGGCTGAAGCTGGCACTGGCCCAGGCACCAAAGTCAACGTTTTTGCAGCGCTCGCTACAAAACGGACGGTAGGCATTGCTGGCGGCGTACAGGCTTTTACCCTTGCAGGTAGGGCAGACAACCCATTTTTTCGACAGTGGAGGAGCGGTATCAGTCATGCTCAGGCGCAGAGGGTGAGTTCAAACGAGGCATCATCGCTGCAGGGGTGCAGATGGTCGTCAGCCTCGTGGCGCATCAAGCGTACCGAAACCATCAGTCGGTTGCCGCTGATTTCGGGAATCAAGCCCAGCGCGGGGTCTATGCGCAGACGTAGCAGCTGGTAGGTGCGGCCCTGGGGCAGGTTTTGCTGAAATTGTCCGCCGATTGCGATGACTTTTTGCGGCGCACCGGAGTCACGCAGCATTTTTAGCAAATGGTGGATGGACTCGGCTAGTGGTGCCAGGGTTTGTGCCCATTTCTCAATCGCTTGACGGCGCACATCGGCAGGCTGGTGCTGCCACGCGTAATACGCCGGCAGATCGAAGCCACAGGTACCGCCTGGGATGCTGACCCGGCTGCGCAAGCCCATCAGCCAGTCGTTTTCCGTTAGGCTGTGGCCGGCTTTACCGGGTTGCTCATGCAGTGCGGTGTAGCAGGTGTCGAGCTGGCCTATGACTTCGTCCAATACATCTTCTGCGATGGATGGGTTGCCCCGGTAGCCATTCAGTATGTTTTTTTGTTTTTCCAGATCCCGCATCACATCCGATTTGAGGTCGGCGCGTGCGGCTACGTCCATGATCTCGAAAATCGTGGTCAGCGCGTAATGGTGGTCTAGCGCGTGGGCGCGGGGCACCAGTTCCCCCAGCCGCCGGAAAAGATGTTCCAGCCGCAGATAGGTGCGTATACGTTCGTTAAAGGGATATTCGTAAAGAATCACGCAGATTTTCCTGTGGCGGCATCATAGCCCGAAGTATGGGGCGATTTGTTCAACCTGCTGGCGTAACTGGTCTAACGATAGACCTTCGTTGTAGATCACGGTGTCGGCCAACGCCAGGCGCTGTTCACGGCTGGCCTGGGTTCGGATGATCTGCCGCACGGCTTCTTCGGACAATTGACTGCGGGCTACGGTGCGGGCGATTTGGGTGCTGACCAGGCAGTCGATGACGAGAATGTGGTCCAGCTTGCCTCGCCAGTGGCCAGATTCCACCAGCAAGGGGATATCGAATACCACGCAGCTTATACCAGCAGCCTGTGCGGCTTGGAATTGACTTTCAATTTCCTTGGCTACGAGGGGATGGATGATGGCTTCCAGTGCGTGTTTGGCGCTCGCATCGGAGAAGGCCAGGGTGCGCATCTTGTTGCGGTCCAGTGCGCCGGTGGGGGTCAGAAATTCCGCGCCAAAACGCGTGCGTATGGCTGGGATGGCTGCGCCTTCAGGTGCTGTGCTGGTGCGGGCGATGGCATCGGCATCGATCAGCGCGGCTCCACGTGCTTGCAGCATGTGCGCCACCGTACTTTTACCGCTGCCTATGCCTCCTGTGAGGCCTAGTCGAAGGCCACTTCGCACAGTTCTACAAGCCGACAAAATGCAAAATGGCTTCGGGCCCGAAGACCATGGCGGTCAAGCCGGCGCCGGCCAGAAATGGTCCGAAAGGTATGTAGCCACCTTCGCGCAGACCGGTACTGAATTTCATGGCAATGCCAATCACTGCACCGATTACCGAGGCCATCAGAACCATGGGCACCAGTGCCTCCCAGCCAAACCAGGCGCCTAGCGCAGCGAACAGCTTGAAGTCCCCATAGCCCATACCTTCCTTGCCTGTCAGTAGCTTGAAGATCCAGTAGATGCTCCAGAGGGACAGGTAGCCGGCGACGGCTCCCCATAGCGAAGCGAACATGGGCACGGACGTCCAATGCAGAGACGACGCAATCAAGCCGGCCCAGACCAGGGGCAGGGTGATGCTGTCGGGCAAAAGCGTGGTGTCCCAGTCGATCAGTGCCAGCGTCAACAAAGCTGCGGCAAAACCGCTCCATGCTAGCCCCGTGACGGAGGCCCCCCAATGCCAGAAGCAGAAAAAGAAAAGACCGCTGCTAGCCATTTCCACCAGGGGGTAGCGAGGGCTGATCGGCGCTTTGCAGGCGGAGCAGCGGCCGCGCAGGCATGCATAGCTGAGTACCGGCACATTTTCAAACCAGCGGATCTGGTGCGCGCAGTGCGGGCAGCGCGAACGGGGAACCAGTAAGTTCAGAGGTTCTGCCGCGGGCGGCTCCTGTCCCTGCATGTCGGCGTATTCTTGCGCCCAGCTCTGCTCCATCATCTTGGGCAGGCGGTGCACCACCACATTCAGAAAACTACCCAGTAACAAGCCCAGAATGCCACCGATCAAGGCGACCATAGTTTGAAATTCCGGCATCAAACGACTTGGCCCAGCTTGAAGATAGGCAGGTACATGGACACCACAATGCCGCCAATCAAGGTACCCAGGAACACGATGATGATGGGCTCCATCAGGCTGGAAAGACCGGCGACCATGTCGTCCACCTCGGCTTCATAAAAGTCTGCAGCCTTGCCCAGCATATGGTCGATGGAGCCGGACTCTTCGCCAATTGAGCACATTTGCAGCACCATGGACGGGAAGATGTGTGCATTCGTCATGGCTACCGTCAGACTGGTGCCAGTAGAGACTTCCTGCTGGATTTTGCCGGTGGCGATTTCAAATACCGAGTTGCCGGATGCGCCACCCACAGAGTCCAGCGCCTCCACCAAAGGTACGCCTGCTGCGAACATGGTGGATAGGGTGCGTGTCCAGCGCGCAATGCAGGACTTCTCAATCAGAGCGCCGAACACTGGAACCCGTAACAAAACGCGGTCCATGAAATGTTGCATTTTTTCGTTGCGACGCCACGCCTGCATGAAAAAGTAACCGCCGCCGCCAATGCCACCGAATATCAGCCACCAATACTTGACGAAAAATTCGCTCATGGCGATCACGAACAAGGTCGGCGCAGGCAGATTGGCGCCAAAGCTGCTGAAGACCTCCTTGAATGCGGGGATCACAAATATCATGATCACCGCCACCACCACAAATGCCACCACCACCACCGATGCCGGATACATCAGGGCGGATTTGATCTTGGACTTGATGGCCTCGGTCTTTTCCATGTAGACCGCCAGCCGGTCCAGCAAGGATTCCAAAATACCAGCGGCTTCACCTGCTTCCACCAGGTTGCAGTACAGGCTGTCAAAGTACATGGGAAACTTGCGAAACGCGGCGCTCAGAGAGCTACCGGTTTCCACGTCCATGCGCACATCGTTCAGCAGCTTGGTGACGCTGGCGTTCGCGTTGCCACGGCCTACGATGTCGAAGGCCTGTAGCAGCGGCACGCCGGCCTTCATCATGGTCGCCAGCTGCCGCGTGAAGATTGCAATATCTTTGGGCTTGATGGACTTGCCCGAGCGCATCTTGCGCTTTTTGATCTTGGTCGGGAAAACACCTTGGCGCCGTAAGGATGCCTGCACCTGGTTTTCACCCGAGGCGCGTGTTTCGCCACGGACTTGTTTTCCGTTGCGGTCTTTGCCTTCCCATTCGAAGACAAACTCCTTTACGTCTCTGGGCGATGCAGTTGCCATGGAATGTCTTGGGCCTCTAGGTGGGTCTTATGGGTCTACTCATTGCTCACGGCGAGCACTTCTTCCAAGGAAGTCAGTCCGAGCTTAACTTTATACAGTCCTGCCTGGCGCAGCGAGCGTACGCCTTCTGCCTTGGCTTGCTCGGCAATATCCATGGCACTGCCGTCACGAAGAATAATGCGCTGAATTTCGTCTGAAATCGGCATGACCTGGTAGATGCCAACGCGGCCCTTGTAGCCGTTGTTACAGGCATTGCAGCCTACAGGTCCGTAAGGTTTCCAGGAACCATCGAGTTCATGTTCCTCAAAACCCGATTCCAGCATAGTCTTGCGTGGAATGTCGATCACTGCCTTGCAGTTTACACACAGGCGGCGGGCCAGGCGTTGCGCTGTGATCAGAATCACGCTGGACGCAATATTGAACGGCGCAATGCCCATGTTACGCATACGCGTCAGGGTGGTGGGGGCGTCGTTGGTGTGCAAGGTGGACAGCACCAAGTGGCCGGTTTGTGCGGCCTTGATGGAGATGTCGGCCGTTTCCAAGTCCCGGATTTCGCCGACCATGATGATGTCTGGATCCTGGCGCAGAAAGGACTTCAGTGCCACTGCGAAGGTGAGGCCTGCCTTGTCATTCACGTTGACCTGGTTCACTCCGGGCAGGTTGATTTCCGAAGGGTCTTCCGCGGTGGCGATATTTACGCCCGGCTTGTTGAGCAGATTCAAAAATGTATAGAGCGACACGGTCTTGCCCGAGCCTGTAGGCCCGGTCACCAGCACCATGCCATAAGGGCGGCCGATTGCAGTCAGCACACGCTCTTTTTCTTCCGGCTCATAGCCCAAGGCATCAATGCCCAGTTTGGCGCTGCTTGGGTCCAGAATCCGGATCACGATCTTTTCGCCGAACAGCGTAGGCAGTGTGCTGACCCGGAAGTCAATCACGCGGTCGGGGCCGACCTTGAGTTTCATCTTGCCGTCTTGTGGCACCCGTTTTTCAGAGATGTCCAACCGGGAGATCACCTTGATGCGGGAGGCCAGCTTGTCCTTGATGGCGACTGGCGGCGACGCAATTTCACGCAGTTCACCGTCGATGCGGAAGCGGACGCGGTAGTTGTGCTCATAGGGCTCGAAGTGCAGGTCGGATGCGCGCATGCCAAATGCATCCAGCAGCATCTTGTGCAAAAATTTCACCACCGGCGCATCTTCCACATCCGACGTGTTGATTTCGGCTGCTTCGACTGCCGGTCCCATGGCAGTATCGTCAAAGTCGAAATCGTTGCCGATGATGGAGTCCATCGCCTCGCCGGCGGTCATGGAGTTGGCTTCTACCAGGCGCGACAGCTTGTCGTACTCGGCAATGATCCAGTCCACCCCGAGCTGGGTGGAGAATTTGATTTTTTCTGCGGCCTCCTGGTCGGATGGGTCGGCCGTGGCCACGATCAGGCGGTTGTTGCGCTTGCTCAGTACCACCACACGGTAGGCTTGGCAGATCTTGGCGTCTAGCAGGTCCTTGGGCAGTCTGTCACGGTCTACTGCATCCATGTCCAGCAAGGGTGCAGCAAACGCGGTGGACATGGTGTGGGCCAGGTCCGAGGGTGATACTGCGCCTGCCGCCATTAACTCGGCGATAAAGCTGTTGCGGTTGGCTTGGGCTTTGCGGAATATGTCTTCTGCCGCCTTTTGTGCCAACTTTCCGGCGGAGATCAAAACCCTCCCCAAGCCAGGGAGTGCTACGGTAGATGCTTCTTTATTGAACGGTTCGACAGCGGCCATAAGACCAAAATGTAGCAGGTAGCGGAAGATGGATGCATCATCGGTGAATTGCCGACCGATGTAAACGCCGTAGCCGACGGGTTCAGCTACCGCTGTGCGCGGCTGGTGAGGGCAAGAATTGCAGCAATTCTTCAGGCAGTGCCGCCGTCAGGGCCAGGTTTTCCGTCTTGGCAGGATGCTTTAGTTGCAGACGCCATGCATGCAGGAACATGCGCTTGAGACCTTTCTTGGCCAAATTCTTATTGGCGTCGAAATCACCGTATTTGTCGTCTCCAGCAATCGGGAACCCCTCGCTGGCCAGGTGTACACGGATCTGGTGGGTGCGGCCGGTTTTGATGGTGACCTCCAGCAGGCTGAATCCGTCGAAGTGTTGGGCCACTCTGACCAAGGTCAGTGAGCGCATGCCGTCCGGGGCATCTTTGGCCACCACCTTGACTCGCCGTTCACCGTTGGGCAGTAGATACTTGTGTAAAGATTTGTCCAGTACCTTTTTGTTGCTCGGCCAGTGTCCGATCACCAGGGCCAAATAGGTTTTGCCTGTTTCTCGCTCCCGGAACTGGTCCTGCACGTTTTTCAGGGCGCTGCGCTTTTTTGCCAGCAGCAGAATGCCGGACGTTTCTCGGTCTAGCCTGTGCACTAGCTCCAGAAAGGCGGCTTGGGGTCGGGCTTTGCGCAGTTGTTCGATGACTCCGAAACTGACGCCGCTGCCACCGTGCACGGCCACGCCGGCAGGTTTATCTATAGCTAGCAGATGTTCGTCTTCCCACAGGATGGGAAATTCGCGAGCTGGAGCATGGGTTTCCATGGCCAGGGCTTTTTCGGCGGCACGTTCGGATACGCGGGTTGGGGGCAGTCGCACAACGTCGCCGTCGGCAATCCGCGTATCTGCTGCGGCCCGGCCCTTGTTGATCCGCACTTCACCGCTGCGGATGATGCGATAAATATGGGTTTTGGGTACGCCTTTGAGATGGCGTACAAGGAAATTGTCGAGTCTTTGGCCCGCGTCTTCTGCGTCCACTGTAATGAATTTGACTTCGAGCATGGGGGGGGCTGTGTTAGCACCTATAATATTTTTCACCAGCGTTGTGTCGTAAGTGCTTGATTCACCACAGTTTAGAGCACAACACCGACAGCGCTGCGAGGTCGATGCCACCCGAGGCGATCTGCCGCCAGCCCGTGCGAGTCTTGCGCCGGTGGCGGCAAGCGGTCTTGGGAGGGGCTGACGCAATGGAAATACGGATACGGAATACCCCAACTTGTCGACCTGTGCCCATGCTTTATGCCTGGGGCGCAGGTTGCTCAACGGATCGAAACGAGAATTCTTGTGTTGATGGTGATGGTTCAAACCCTCTGGCGGTGGCTCATAGCCCCGGCCTTTGGCGTGGAATCGCCTGTAGCGCACGCACAATATGCGCAACCAGCTATAAATTTAATAGCTTCTCAGCCCATCTTCCCCCTCGCTTTCGTTCACCAGCCCCCTCTGTCACCCTGTAAGTCAACGCTTACCTAGTGCAGTCATGTCGGTAATTCCGCTTGTTTCCATGCGTCTGTTCAGGCATCAAAGGCTCGGTTTGAGCCATATTGAATTGAACAACAGTTCTGGACCCTCTGTGGTCCAGTCAAAGGAAACGCACCATGAAACGGATGCTGATTAATGCAACGCAGTCGGAAGAACGTCGGCTAGCGATTGTGGACGGGCAGAAACTGCTCGACTACGAAATTGAAATCGAAGGGCGCGAGCAGCGCAAGGGCAATATCTACAAGGCAGTCGTCACCCGCGTCGAGCCTTCGCTGGAAGCCTGCTTTGTGGACTACGGTGAAGACCGCCACGGTTTTCTGCCTTTCAAGGAAATCTCCAAGCAATATTTCACGCAAGGCGTGCCGGTCAACCAAGCGCGCATCAGTGATGTGATCCGCGAAGGCCAGGAGCTGCTGGTCCAGGTCGAAAAAGAAGAGCGCGGCAACAAGGGCGCGGCCCTGACCACCTTTGTGTCGTTGGCCGGCCGCTATGTGGTGCTGATGCCCAACAACCCGCGTGGCGGTGGCGTTAGCCGCCGTATCGAGGGCGAAGACCGCGCAGAGCTCAAAGAAAACATGGACCAGTTGGAATACCCCAACGGCATGTCCATCATCGCGCGTACCGCCGGTATCGGCCGCAGCGCCCCAGAGTTGCAATGGGACTTGAACTACCTGCTCAAGCTGTGGACCGCGATCGACGGCGCAGGCAAGGGTGGCAAGGGCGCTTTCCTGATTTACCAGGAATCCAGCCTGGTGATTCGCGCCATCCGCGACTATTTCAACCACGACATCGGCGACATTCTGATCGATACCGACGACGTGTACGAGCAGGCCCAGCAGTTCATGGCCCACGTCATGCCCGAGCACGCAGCGCGTGTGAAGCGCTACCGTGACGACGCGCCGCTGTTCAGCCGCTTCCAGATCGAACACCAGATCGAATCGGCCTACGCCCGCACCGTGCAACTGCCAAGCGGTGGCGCCATCGTGATCGACCACACCGAGGCTTTGGTATCGGTGGACGTGAACTCGGCCCGCTCCATCCGTGGCGGCGACATCGAGGAAACCGCAACCCGCACCAACCTGGAAGCTGCCGAAGAAGTGGCGCGCCAGATGCGTTTGCGCGATTTGGGCGGTCTGATCGTGATCGACTTTATCGACATGGAAGAAAGCCGCAATCGCCGCGACGTGGAAAATCGCCTGCGTGATGCGCTGCGCCAGGACCGCGCGCGTGTGCAGTTCGGCACCATCAGCAAATTCGGCCTGATGGAAATGAGCCGCCAGCGCCTGCGCCCGGCGCTGAGCGAAGGTGCTTCGATTCCTTGCCCGCGCTGTGGCGGTTCCGGCCATATCCGCGACACCGAAAGCTCGGCGTTGCAGATTTTGCGCATCATCCAGGAAGAGTCGCTGAAGGACAACACCGCTTCGGTGATGTGCCAGGTGCCCGTCGACGTGGCCTCGTTCCTACTGAATGAAAAGCGTACCGAAATCGCCAAGATTGAGCTCAAGCAGCGCATCAACGTGCTGATGGTGCCCAACAAGACGTTGGAAACACCGAACTACAGGCTGGAACGCCTGAAGCACGACGACCCACGTCTGGACCACATCGAAGCCAGCTACAAGATGGCCGACGAAATCGACGACGCCACCTCGGTGACGCGCCGCTCGCAGGAACCCACCAACAAGCAAACGCCGGTAATCAAAGGCGTGTTGCCAGATGCACCCGCGCCAGTGGCCGTGCCCAAGGCGGTTACGCCCCAGCCGGCCCCTGTGGTTCCAGTAGCTGCACCCGTGGCAGCGCCTGTGGAAAAGGGTTTCTTTGGTTGGCTGAAGGGCTTGTTTGGTGCCGCTCCCGCGCCGGTGGTAGCACCTGTGGTCGTCGCTCCAGCCCCTGCACCAGTGGTGGCCAAGACGGAAGAGCGCCGTGAAGGCCGTGGCCCACGTGGCGAAGGCGCAAATCGCGGTGGCCGTGGCGGCCGCCGTGATGAGTCTCCTGAAGGTCGTAGCGAAGGCCAGGGCCGTAATGGCCGTGGCCCGCGCAATAGCGAAGGCCGTGATGGCCAGGAAGCCCGCCCTGAGCGCGCTCCGCGCAACGGCACCGAGCGTGCTGAACGCAGCGATGCAGCCCCGCGTACCGAAGGTGCTGCGGACGACGCAGCCCGCGGTGGTCGTGGCGGCCGTGGTCGTGGTGAGCGCCAAGGCCCGCGTGAGCGCGTCGAGGCGGATGTGCAGGCACTCCAGGCACCGGCGGCAGAAGGCGTGAGCCTGGACGCAGCCGCAGTTACCGAGCAGCCCGGCCAGGAGCCCCGTGCTCCCCGCCAGTCGGGCGAGCGTGGTGAGCGTGGCCCACGTGGCCGTGGTGGTCGCGGCAACCGGGAAGAGACTGGCCGTGAACGCCAGGAACCGCGTGCTGAAGCGGGTGAAGCACCTGTGGCAGAAGCTGCAGCCGATGCAGGCCGTCCTGGCCGGGCGCCGCGTGAGTCGTCGCGTATGGACCGTGAGCCGGTCGAGCGCCCAGAGCGTCCGTCCTACTTCGCTGCCGCCAAGCCGGCGGCAGAAGAAGGCGATGCCACGGTTGCACCCGTATCTGCATCCGCGCAGGCGGAAGAGCCCCGTCCAGAGGGCGAGGAGCCACAGCGCCGCGAGAAGCGTTCCCGCGACCGTTACGGCCGTGACCGCAAGGACCGCGCGCCGCGTGATCCGTCCGCAGAGCCCACCGCTTTTGTGCCCAACCCGGTAGAGCCACAGGCCCAATCCCTGGTCGAGCGTGCAGTGGCCCCGGCTGCCAGCCTAGTGGCTGCACCTGTCGTAGCAGAAGCTGCTTCCGTTGAAGTTGCGGCGGTGGTATCTGTGGCTGTGGAGCAGCAGCAAGCGGTTGTTGCGCCAGTGGCTGCGGCCCCGGCTACGGTGGGCAAAAAGGCCCTGCCCGCAATGCCAGTGTTCTCCTTGCCGACCGCTGATTTGGTGGCGCTGGCGCAGAACTCTGGCCTGGAATGGGTTGGTAGCAACCCAGACCGTGTGGCTGCCGTGCAGGCGGCGATTGCCGCTGAGCCTGTACAGGTTCATGTGCCACGTGAACGTCCGCCTGTGGTCGAGCTCTCTAACGAGCCCTTGGTGTTGGTGGAAACCAAGCGCGATCTGCGCAATATGGATCTGCCTTTCTAAGCGTAGGCTTTATGCCCTCTAAAAATGGACCTTCGGGTCCATTTTTTTGCCTCTGTTTCGGCGGTGCATGGTGCCACGGCCGGGGAAGGTTGGCGCGCGGCCGTGCCAGTACAAGGTGGCTAGTTGTCGGTCGGATATGTGTGAAAGGGGTGAGAGGCCGGGTCTGCCCTCACCAGGCGGCTGTTACAGCGTAGCCGCCTGCCGGTAGGCGTCTTGTGCGGCGCTGCTGTCGCCGCGTTGTTCGGCGAGTACGGCCATGGCGCGCCAGGCACTGCGGCGCAGGCCGGCATCGTCCAGCTTGTGGATGGACTGGTTCAACAGTTGCTGGGCCTTGCCCCAAAGCTGGTGGCGCAGGCAGGCCATGCCTGCCAGGTACTGTAGATTCGGGTCGCGTGGGTTGTGCTGCTGCGCGGCTTCCACGCGATTCAGCCAGCCTAGATCCAGCGCGCTGTCCACTTGCGAGAATCCGCTTTCGATGGCGCGTATCAATTTGATCGCGTGGCTGTGCGTCTGCTCGGGCTGGGCGATGAACTGCTCCCAGATGGGCAGCAACCACTGTCGGGCCAGGCCTACGTCGCCTTGCAGTTGCACCAGGCGCTGGGCGGCATGCACGGCAACGTCGGGTATCAGCTGCTCTGTGGTTTCCAACTGGGCCCAGGCGCGCTGCAACTGGGCTGGGTCGTGGGCGGCATTCACCAGCTCCAGTGCCAGGCCACGCAGAATGCTTTGCGCCGCTGATGCCGAGAAGGCGCGGTGCTTGGCCAGCAAGCGGGCGGTTTCCAGCGCCGGCAGGGTTTGGCGGGCCAGGCGCGCGGCCTTGAGCCGGATGCGCAGGGCCAGGGTGCGACGCGCGGCGCCCAGTGACAGGGCATCCAGCCATTGCAGCGCGGCATCGGCGTCACGGTCTTCCAGTGCCCAGCGGGCTGCGCGCAGTTGCACGCCTTCGCGGGTTTCTTGGGCGTCGCGGTGGGCTGTGTTCTCCAGTGCCAGTTGCAGATGCTTGTCGCGGGTGGAAGCGTCTTGCAGCGCCTGAGCGCTTTCGGCGGTGACCAGGTGGGACAGGGCGCGCAGTTTTTCGGCATGGGCCAGGGCGTGGCCACTGTCCAGCAGGGCTTTTTCCTGGCGCAGCGCGGCTTCGGCGGCTTTGCGGGCGCGCAGAAAGCGGCCGGCGAGCATGTGCGAGAAGGCGTCCAGCAGGGCGGTATGGGTGGCACGTTCGCGTTGTTGCAAACGCCAGCGTTGGGCCTGTTGGGGCATGGCGAACAGCGCGGACAGTGCCTTCAGGGCCAGATGCAGTACGGTAAAGCTGGCCGCGATCAACAGCAACAGTAGGTTCAGTGAGATGTCTACCCGGTACGGCGGCCAGTACACGGTCACCGTGCCCAGGTTATTGCCCGCCAGTAGGGCGATGGCCACGGCCACCGCAAACAGGGTCAGCAGCCAGATGATTGCGCGCATGCTCAGTGCCCTGCCGCTGCGGTGGCCAGGGCCGCCAAGGTTTCATTGACCTGGGGCAGTTCGGCGGTTTTCATCTGAGCTTGCACCTGTTGCAGCAGGCCGGCCATGGACTGGGTCTTGCGCGACGCCGGGTCGAAATATTTGTTCAGTGCCATATTGGCGGCGGCCAGATCGGCGCGGGCCGACTCCATCTGCCGGGCCAGCAGGCCCAAGCGGGCATTCAGCAGCTTGAGCTTGAGGTTCTCGCGCAGGAAAAAGGTTTGCTCGGGCGATAGCAGGGCGGCTTCTGGCTGCTCGATTCGGCTGACGCGCACCAGCTTGCGGGCTTCCTGGTAGACCACATTCAGCCAGCGCTGCCACCACTGCGTAGCGGCAGGATCTGCGGCTTGGGCGGTACTGCTGACCGGACTGCTGGTGGCGACGGCGTTGATGGCGGGCAGCTCATCTACCTGGCGTACCAGTTCGTCCAGCTTCACCAGCAGGCCGGGTGTGTCGGTGGTGTTGGCGGATTTGATGCGTTCCGTGTCATGGGCGATGGCGCGCTGCAAGGGGGCCAGGCGTGGATGGGCGGCACGCGAGACGCGGTCGTCGGCGGTTTTCAGGGCGGCTAGCAAGGGTTCGGTGCTGCCGGTCAGTTGGGCTTGCTGCTGGGCCAAGCGCACGGCGGATTCAATGTCCACTACCAGGTTTTCGTCGCGTGAACGCGACAGGCTCTGCATCAGGTCTTCCAGCTGGCTGCGCTGCAGACTGGTTTCGCTGACGCGGGCGTCGGTGACAGCCTGGTGGGCGGCGGTTTCACGGGCCAGATCCTGGGCCTGGCGGGCAATGGTACGGGCCTCTAGGGACTGGGTGCCAGCATCCGCGCTTTGGCGGGCCAGGTGTTCCTGGATGTTGACCAGCTTCTGCCATAGCAGGCCGCTGCTCAGCAAGGCCCCGAGGGCTACGCCACCCACGATCAGTACGAGGGCGCGCGAACCTTTGGCGGGGGCCGGCGCGGTGGGAGCGGCGGTTACAGGGATGGGTTCTGAGGGCAGCTCGGCATTCATGCCTGCGATTCTATCGAGGCCACTATGGCATTCAATGTTGGACTAGTTTCCTCTACCGTGGCAAAGCCCGCCTGGCGCGCTGCCTGGGCGATACGGGGGTGGGTGGCCAGTGCGCGCGCCGTACCAAAACAGGCGGGCGGCAGCAGGGCTTGCAGATGGGTTACGGCCTCGGAGCTGCTGAACAGCCATACCGAGCCATCGCCGCAGGCCTGCTGTGCCAGTGCGATCTGTGCGGGGCTGAAGTTTGGTGCCCGCCGCTCATAGGCCACCACGGTATCGACCTGCGCGCCAGCGGCTGCCAATTGCTCGCTGAGCCAGCTGCGGCCCGCACTTTCCCCGGTATGGTCGCTGCCGCGCACGACCAGCACCCGGCTGCCCGCATGCACACTGGGCGCCACGACCTGCCACAGGGCTTCGGAGTCGAACTGGCTGGCCGACGCGTCCGGTGCATCGATCTGTTGGGAGGCCAGGCCCGCCTGGCGCAAGGCGTTGACGGTTCCCGGGCCCGTGGCCCATGCTCTTGTTTTAATAGCTTGTTGCGCAGGTTCTATCTGCGCTAGAGTCTTGTTGGATGCATAAAAATGGCGCACTGCATTGGCGCTCACAAACATGGCGGCCTGGTAGCTGGCCAACTCTTTCCAGGCCGTGTGTACCGGCTGCAGCTGGGTGGCGGCGGCGATCTCGATCAGTGGCAGTGCGTCGGCCTGCAGGCCGTGGGCTTGTAGATCGCGCACCCAGCGCTGCGCGTCCTGCGCGGGCCGGGTGACGATGACGCGGGGCAGTGGTGCCGTAGGCCGCCTCAATGTGCGCCGCCGGCGCGTAGCTGGGCCGCGACCTGTTCACCCAGGGCGGTGGCACTGGCCAGATCGCTCACGGGGGCTTGTAACTCGCTGGTAACCAGCGGTGCAGGCCGTTCGGCGTCGCCCCAGGCGGCGGCAATGTGCAGCTCAGTGCCCTGCCAGGTGGCAAATGCTGCCAGCGGCATGGAGCAGCTGCCACCCAGGCTGCGGCTGACGGCGCGCTCTGCCGCTACGGCCTGCCAGGTGGGCATATGGGCCAGCGGCGCCAAGGCGGCCAGTAGGTCGTTGCGGTCGGCCCGAATCTCGATGCCCAGGGCGCCTTGGCCGGCGGCGGGAAGCATGGTGCCGGGCGCAAAGCGTTGGCGTATGCGTTCGGCCAGGCCCAGGCGTACCAGGCCGGCACTGGCCAGCACAATGGCGTCGAACTGGCCTTCGTCGAGCTTGCGCAGTCGGGTGTCCAGGTTGCCACGCAGGGGCTCGATCCGCAGATCGGGGCGCAGCGCGCGCAGCAGTACGGTGCGGCGCAGGCTGGAAGTGCCCACCACGCCGCCCTGCGGTACTTCGTCCAGGCTGGTGTAGCGGGGGGATACCAGGGCGTCGCTGGGGTCTTCGCGTTCCAGCACGCAAGCCAGGCAGAAGCCGGTGGGCAGCTCCATGGGCACGTCTTTGAGTGAATGCACGGCGATGTCGGCGCGGCCTTCTTCCAGGGCGATCTCCAGCTCCTTGACGAACAGGCCTTTGCCGCCGACCTTGCTCAGCGAACGGTCCAGGATCTGGTCGCCCCGGGTGGTCATACCCAGCAGGCTGACCTGGTGGCCGCGTTGTTCCAGCAGGGCTTTGACGTGTTCCGCCTGCCACAAAGCCAGGCGGCTTTCACGTGTAGCGATGACGATGTGCAGGGGGGAAGTAGGGGAGTGGCTCAAACCGGTAACCTGTTGGTAATTTTTGAAGGCGATTGACGTCGTTTCCGGGGGAGGTCGATGCTAGCATGGGGCCTGCCCGCGTATCCCCCTCGTTCTTTTACTGCACCACTCGAAAGTCCACGCATGACCTCGGCAGATTCCTCCCCCGCCAGCGCCGCCAAGCGCACCCCGCCCAGCCCCACGCCAGTGACGCGTTCGGCCAGCCGGGACAAAGACAATGAACGCCCCTTGGTGGAGGATATTCGGCTGTTGGGCCGCATTCTGGGCGATGTGATCCGCGAGCAGGAAGGCGTTGCCGCCTACGAATTGATCGAGCAGGTGCGTAAGCTGTCGGTGGCTTTTCGCCGCGATGCCGATACCGAGGCCGACAAGGCCCTGAAGAAGCTGCTCAAAGGCCTGACTGGCGACCAGACGGTCAGCGTGATCCGCGCCTTCACCTATTTCAGCCACCTGGCGAATCTGGCCGAAGACCGCCACCATATCCGCCGCCGTGCCGTGCACGAGCGTGCGGGCGACACCCAGGAAGGCAGCATAGAAGTGGCTCTGGCGCGCTTGCGCTGGGCAGGTATAGCTCCTAAAACAATAGCGCAAACCCTGGCCAACAGCTATGTGGCCCCGGTGCTGACCGCCCACCCCACCGAAGTCCAGCGCAAAAGCATTCTGGATGCCGAGCGCGACATTGCCAAGTTGCTGACGGTGCGCGATGAAACCCGCGAACGCATGGTCGCCAATGCCAAGGATGCCCTGGCGCCACGCGAGCTGGCCCTGAATGAAGTCCAGCTGCGTGCCCGTGTCACGCAGCTGTGGCAGACCCGCTTGCTGCGCATGTCCAAGCTGACCGTGGCCGACGAGGTGGAAAACGCCCTCAGCTACTACGAGTCCACCTTTTTGCGCGAAATTCCCAAGCTGTATGCCGAGCTGGAAGCGGCCCTGGGTAGCCACCCGGTGCACAGCTTTCTGCGCATGGGCCAATGGATTGGTGGCGACCGCGATGGCAACCCCAATGTCAGCGCACAAACCCTGGACTACGCGCTGCGCCGCCAGTCCGAGGTCGCACTGCGCCATTACCTGACCGAGGTGCATTACCTGGGCGGCGAGCTGTCCCAGTCCGGCAGCCTGGTCACCATGTCGCCCGAGCTGCGGGCCCTGGCCAAAAGTTCGCCCGACACCAATGTGCATCGCCAGGACGAGCCCTACCGCCTGGCCCTGACCGGCATGTATGCCCGTTTAGCGGCCACCTTGAAGGACTTGACTGGCGGCGAGGCGGCCCGCCACGCCGTGGCACCGCAAAACGCTTATCTGTTGGCCGAAGACTTTTTGGCCGACCTGCGCACCATCGAAGCCTCTTTGCTGGCCAACCATGGCGCACCCTTGGCGGCGCAGCGCCTGCACCCGCTGATCCGTGCGGTGGAGGTGTTTGGCTTCCATCTGGCTACCGTGGACTTGCGCCAGAGCTCCGACAAGCACGAGGAAGTGGTGGCCGAGCTGCTGTCGGTGGCGCGTATCGAGTCGGGTTATTCGGCCCTGGACGAGTCGGCCAAGCGCACGCTGTTGCTGGGTCTGTTGAACGACGCGCGGCCACTGCGTGTGGTCGGAGCCCAGTACTCCGAGCATGCCTGCAAGGAAATCGCGATTTTCGAAATGGCCCGCGCCAGCCGCGCCCGCTTTGGCGTGCAGGCCATACGCCACTACATCATCAGCCACACCGAAACGGTCAGCGACCTGCTGGAAGTGCTGTTGCTGCAAAAGGAAGTTGGCTTGATGCACGGCACGCTGGATGCCAAGGCCACGGTGGACCTGATCGTCGTGCCGCTGTTCGAGACCATTGAAGACCTGCGCAATGCCGCGCCCATCATGCGCGAGTTCTATGCCTTGCCCGGTGTGGCCGAGTTGGTGCAGCGCAGCGGTGCCGAGCAGGACATCATGCTGGGCTACTCGGACAGTAACAAGGACGGAGGCATCTTCACCAGCAATTGGGAGCTGTACCGCGCCGAGATCGCCCTGGTGGAGCTGTTCGACCAATTGGCCAATAGCCACAACATTACTCTGCGCATGTTCCACGGCCGTGGTGGCACGGTGGGGCGTGGCGGTGGTCCGAGCTACCAGGCCATCTTGGCCCAGCCACCCGGTACGGTGCGCGGCCAGATCCGCCTGACCGAGCAGGGCGAAGTCATAGGCTCCAAATACGCAAACCCCGAAATCGGTCGGCGTAATCTGGAAACCCTGGTGGCCGCCACTTTGGAAGCGACCCTGCTGCAGCCTACCAAGTCGGCCACTCCGGCCTTTCTGAAGGCAGCCGCCAAGTTGTCTGAAACCAGCATGGCGGCCTACCGCAATCTGGTCTATGAAACCCCTGGTTTCACCTCTTACTTTTTTGATTCAACTCCGATCCGCGAGATCGCCGAGCTCAATATTGGCTCTCGCCCGGCCTCGCGCAAGGCCAGCCAGAAGATCGAGGATTTGCGGGCGATTCCCTGGGGCTTCAGCTGGGGCCAATGCCGCCTGACGCTGCCGGGCTGGTACGGTTTTGGTTCTGCCGTGGAAGCGTTTTTGAATGAAAACGGCGCGGCAGGCAAGAAGGATGCGCTGGGCGTGCTACAAAAAATGTACCGCCAATGGCCTTTCTTCCGTACGCTGCTGAGCAATATGGACATGGTTCTGGCCAAGAGCGACCTGGCCCTGGCTTCGCGCTATGCAGAGATGGTCAGCGATGCGCGCATGCGCAAGCGCATCTTCGCCAGCATCGAGTCCGAATGGCACCGCACGGCCGGTGCGCTGGCACAGATCACCGGTGAAAAGCAACGCCTGTCGGGCAATGCAGCCCTGCAGCGCTCGATACGCCACCGCTTCCCCTACATCGATCCGCTGCACCATTTGCAGGTCGAGCTGGTGCGCCGTTATCGCGCGGGCCAGGGTGACGAGCGGGTGCAAACCGGTATCCATATTTCCATCAACGGGATTGCCGCCGCCTTACGCAATACGGGCTAAACGGCCTCGGTGGCATGCAGGTTGCTCTGCAATAATCAAATCAAGGCGCCATTGCGGCGCCATGGTTTGTTTATTTCCAGGGAGTTTTTAAATGTTGATCCAACCCGTCGTTCTGTCCGGTGGCTCAGGTACGCGTCTGTGGCCGCTGTCCCGTGAAAAATATCCCAAGCAGTTGCTGTCGCTGGTAGGGGAGGATTCGCTGCTGCAGGCCACGGTCCGCCGTGTTGAAGGCCTGGGCACCGGCACGCTTGCTGCGCCCATGGTGGTGTGTAACGAGGAATACCGTTTCGTGATCGCCGAGCAGCTGCGCCTGATGGGCCAGCCCGGCAGCATCGTGCTCGAACCCACCGGGCGCAACACTGCACCCGCGCTGACACTGGCGGCCCTGGCTGCCCAGCGCGACGGTGCCGATCCAGTGCTGTTGGTCATGCCGGCCGACCATGTGATTGTGAACAAGCCCGCTTTTCAGGCTGTGGTGCGCCAAGGTGCGGCGCTGGCGGCCGATGGCGCCATCGTCACCTTCGGCATCACGCCGGACAGCCCTGAAACCGGCTATGGCTATATCCAGGCCGGTGCGCCTTTTGGTGCTGGCGGCGCTGCGGTGATTTCGCGCTTCGTAGAGAAGCCCGATCTGGCCACTGCGCAGAGTTATCTGGATGCCGGTACCTATTCCTGGAACAGCGGTTTGTTCATGGTCAAGGCATCCGTCTGGCTGGCGGCCATGGCGGTTTGCCGCGTTGACATTCTGGCCGCCTGCCAGAGTGCCTGGGATGCGGGCAAGACCGACGGCGAATTTGTGCGCGTGGGCAAGGACTTGTTCAGTGCCTGCCCCAGCGACTCCATCGACTACGCGGTGATGGAGCGCATTGCTTCGGGCCAGGCCGGCTTGCCCCCAGGTGTGGTGATCCCGCTGGCTGCCGGCTGGTCGGATGTGGGCGCATGGGATGCCTTGTGGCAGGTTCTGCCCAAGGACGACCAGGGCAATGTGGCCCAGGGCGATGTGCTGCTGCAGGATTGCCGCAATACCCTGGCCCTGTCCGAAGGCCGGCTGATTGCCTGCGTGGGCATTGAGAACGTAGTGGTGGTGGAAACCGCCGACGCCATTTTGGTGGCCCACAAGGACAAAACCCAGGACGTGAAGAAGATTGTTGAGAGCCTGAAGAAAACAGGCCGCTCCGAAGGCCAGCTGCACCGCAAGGTCTACCGCCCCTGGGGTTGGTACGACAGCGTGGACATGGGCAAGCGTTTCCAGGTCAAGCGTATCGTGGTCAAGCCGGGCGGCATCTTGTCGTTGCAGATGCACCACCACCGCGCCGAGCATTGGATCGTGGTGTCCGGGACCGCCAAAGTCACGCGCGGCGAAGACAGCTTCCTGGTGACCGAAAACGAATCCACCTACATCCCGTTGGGCACCACCCACCGCCTGGAAAACCCGGGCCGGGTCGAGCTGGAAATGATCGAAGTGCAGTCCGGCAGCTATCTGGGCGAGGACGACATCGTGCGCTTCGAAGACATGTATGGCCGTTAGACGCTTTGATTTGATAGCGTTTGACTGGGATGGAACACTGTTCGATTCCACCGCCATCATCACGCGCAGCATCCAGGAAGCGGTGAGGGATGTGGGCGGCACCGTGCCCAGTGATACCGCTGCCGCCTATGTGATCGGCATGGCCTTGATGCCCGCCCTGGCCCATGCTGCGCCCGATGTACCGGCTTCCAAGCACGCCGAGCTGGGTGCGCGCTACCGCCACCACTACCTGCAGCACCAGCACGACATCACGCTGTTTGCCGGTGTGTTGCCTATGCTGACCGAGCTCAAGGCGCGCCAGCACACCCTGGCCGTGGCCACCGGCAAATCGCGCCGGGGGCTGGACGAGGCTTTGCAATCGGTGGAGCTGGTGGGTATGTTCGATGGTTCACGTACCGCCGATGAAACCCAGGGCAAGCCGCATCCCCGCATGCTGCATGAGCTGATGCGCGAGTTTGGTGTGGCGCCGGAGCGCACGCTGATGATCGGTGACACCACGCACGATTTGCAGCTGGCGCTGAATGCTGGCTGCGCCAGTGTGGCCGTCAGCTATGGCGCCCATGCGGTGGACGGGTTTTCAGCCCTCAGCCCCTTGGTCATTGCCCATTCCGTGGCCGAGCTGCACGACTGGTTGCGCGCCAACGGCTGATTTCCACGGGCGGATTTCCATGCAAGCCATTCTCTTGTGCGATAGCACCGACTTGGTCGGGGGCGGCGATGCCGTACCTTTTGATGTTGTTTACCTGGGGCAAGCTTGCCGTGCTTTTGCCGTGCGTTTTGAGGGCGAAGTCCATGCCTATCTGAACCGCTGTACCCACGTGCCCATGGAGCTGGATTATCAGCCCAACCGGATCTTCGACGACTCCGGCCGGTGGTT
The DNA here is from genome assembly GCF_059415605.1 of Rhodoferax sp. GW821-FHT10B06. Taxonomy (NCBI): domain Bacteria; kingdom Pseudomonadati; phylum Pseudomonadota; class Betaproteobacteria; order Burkholderiales; family Comamonadaceae; genus Rhodoferax; species Rhodoferax sp. GW821-FHT10B06. Next base: position 332,270 of record NZ_JBWKNO010000004.1, read on the forward strand.
GCTGTGTGCCACCCATGGCGCGGCTTACCAGCCTGCCACAGGTGACTGCATGGGCGGTCCGTGTCGAGGTGGTCTGGTGAAGATTGCCCTTTCGGAAGCCGATGGCAAGGTGCACTGGCATACTGCCCCCCAATTACAAACTGTTGAATTTTGAATATGACCGACCCGAATCTCCCTGGTGGACCCGATACACCGCCCACGCCGCGTGAACGCTCTGCGGACGCGTCTGGATGGGAGCGCGCCACCCTGGAGAAGCTGGCATTTGCTTCCCTGGCCGAGCAAAAAACCGCCCGCCGTTGGCGCAATTTCGTGCGTCTGGCCTGGCTGGTGTTTCTGATTGCTATGGTGTGGATTGGCTTGGACCGTGCTGCGCCTACCCCGGATAAGACCACCGCTCACACCGCGGTGGTAGAGATCAAGGGTGAGATTGCCGCCGGGGCCGATGCCAGTGCCGAGTTCGTGGTGGCCGCCATGCGCAGCGCCTTTGAAGACGAAGGCGCGCAGGCCGTGGTGCTATTGATCAATTCGCCCGGCGGTAGCCCAGTGCAGGCAGGCATCATCAACGATGAAATCCGCCGCCTGAAAGAAAAGTACAAGAAGCCGGTGTACGCCGTGGTGGAAGAAACCTGTGCCTCGGCCGCTTATTACATCGCCGTGGCTGCCGATGATATTTATGTGGACAAGGCCAGCATCGTCGGCAGCATTGGCGTGCTGATGGATGGTTTCGGCTTCACCGGCCTGATGGACAAGCTGGGTGTGGAGCGCCGCTTGATGACCGCCGGTGAAAACAAGGGCTTCATGGACCCGTTCAGCCCGCAAACCGAAAAGCAGCGCGCATTTGCCCAGGGCATGCTGGACCAGATCCACGCCCAGTTCATTGGCGCGGTGAAAGCCGGCCGTGGCAACCGCCTGAAAGAAACTCCCGAAACCTTCAGTGGCCTGTTCTGGACCGGCCAGCAGGCGGTGGAAATGGGGCTGGCCGACCACCTCGGCAACCTGGACTATGTGGCGCGCGAAGTGGTCAAGGCCGAAGAGCTGGTGGACTACACCCGCCGCGACAACGTGGCCGAGCGCTTGGCCAAGCGTTTTGGCGCCGCCGTGGGCGAGGGCTCAGTGAGAGCCTTAAAGGGCCTGCCAGCTCTGCGCTGAACGGCTTCAGCGTCCGATGGCAAATACGGCGGGCTGGTCTGGTACCAAGCCCGCCGTGTTTTTTTGGCGCCAGCCTTTGACCGTATCGCTCAGCGTGCGGCCCTGTTCCAGGGTCAGGCCGCTGCTGACCGCTAGTCGCGTGTTGTGCTGCAAAGTTTGTAGCAACCCTTGCAGCAATTGCGTGTTGCGATACGGTGTTTCTATGAAAATCTGGGTTTGCCCGGTTTTCAGCGCCAAAGCCTCCAACTCACGTATCCGCTGGCTACGCTCCGGCTCTGCCTGGGGCACATAGCCGACAAATGCAAAGTTCTGTCCGTTCAAGCCGCTGGCAGCCAGGGCCAGCAGCAGCGATACCGGCCCTACCAGCGGTACTACCTCCATGCCGAGCTCGTGGGCGGCGCGGACCACAGACGAACCCGGGTCGGCCACCGCGGGCATGCCTGCTTCGCTGACCAGTCCGATGTCAAATCCTTGCGATGCCGCAGCCAGCAAGGGCTTGGCATCAAAACCGGCCTGGTGGTCGCCTTTCTTATGGACTTCGCGCGGCAATTCTTGGATCTGCAGCGCCTGGATGGGCTGGGCCAGAGGGTAGATTGCATCCACTCGTTTCAAATAGGCACGGGTGGTCTTGGCGTTTTCGCAGACCCAGTGCTGCAGGCCTGCGGCCACACGCAACGTGCCGGCGGGCATGACCTCGTCCAGCGGCGTTTGCGTTTTGCAGCCAAAGTCCAGCGGCGCTGGCACCAGATAGAGCTTGCCTGGCGTCATAGCAGGCGAACTCCGGCTGCGCGCAGCAAGCGGCAGGTGCGGATCAGCGGCAAGCCAATCAGCGCGGTCGGATCGTCGCTGTCGATGGCGTCCAGCAAACTGATGCCCAGGCCCTCGCTTTTGGCGCTGCCGGCGCAGTCGTAGGGCTGTTCGGCCAGAAGGTAGGCTTCGATTTCTGCATCGTCCAGCAGGCGGAACTGCACTCGCACCGGAGCGAGGGCGGTTTGCTCAAAGCCGGTTTCCAGGCAAACCACCGACACGGCGGTCTGGAACACCACGGTCTGGCCGCGCATTTGTCGCAATTGCGCCACGGCCCGCATATGGTTGCCCGGTTTGCCCAGGGGCTGGCCGTCAAGGTCGGCGACCTGGTCGGAGCCTATGACCACTGCCTGCGGAAAGCGCGCGGCCACGGCCCGCGCCTTGTCCAGTGACAGGCGCAGCGCCAAGTCGCGCGGGGCTTCGCCCGGGCGGGGGGTTTCATCGACATCGGGTGCCGATACCTCAAAGGGAATGCGCAGGCGCTGCAGCAGCTCCTGCCGATAGCGCGAGGTCGAGCCCAGCACCAAGCTGCGCGAGGAGGAGGAGGGTGAAGAAGAATGCATGGCGGGATTCTCTTACACTGCACACCATGAAAACCGAGAACCCCGCCACTCCCTTTGATGTACGCGCGTTTGCGCAAGCTGCGGGATCGCGCACAGCCCAGGATTCGCTACAAAAATACGAGCGTCTTGCGCAGGAAGTATCTGCGCTAGAGTCTGATTTAATGGTGAACTGGAGCATACAGGGCGAAGCCCGCCCGGTACCCGGTGAGGCGCCTGAAATCTGGCTGCATGTGCAAGCCGACACCTGTCTGCCCCTGACCTGCCAGCGCTGCCTGACGCCGGTGGAAGTGCCATTGGCGGTGGACCGCTCGTTTCGTTTCGTGGCCGACGAGGAAACCGCCGCAGCTCTGGATGACGAGTCCGAAGAAGACGTGCTGGCGCTGGACCAGGAGTTCGATCTGGCCAATCTGATCGAGGACGAGCTGCTGATGGAGATCCCCCTGGTGCCGCGCCACGAGGTGTGTCCGGTGGCGGTGAAGCTGGAGGTGGTGGACCCAGAATTTGAGGCCGCGCTGGCTGAAAAGCCCAAGCCGTTTGCCGCCTTGGCCCAGTTGCGCAAGGGCGGCTCCGATTGATCGCTGGTGTCTATATGCTGGCTTGGGCTATAATCTAAGGCTTCGCGCGAAAAAGCCTATGTGCTTTGGTGGTTCGGATGGGTCTCGTATGGGCCATTTTGATCCATCTTTATGGACGGCCGAGGGTGTCTCGGTTTTGACTGTTTCGCGCCTCCTTCCGTTTTCGTGTTTGTAATCTTATTTAAGCGTTTAGATTTAAACGCATTTACCAGGAGCCGACCATGGCCGTCCAACAAAACAAAAAGTCCCCTTCCAAGCGCGGTATGCACCGTTCGCACAATGCACTGAACGTGCCTGGTATCGCTGTGGAACCCACCACTGGTGAAACCCATCTGCGTCACCACATCAGCCCCAATGGTTTCTACCGTGGTCGCCAGGTGCTGAAGAACAAATCCGAAGCCTGATCTGCGCTTTAAATACAAGGCCCGGCGCTACGTAACCCGTAGCTTCGGGCCTTTGTCTTGATGTTTGTCTCTTTTGATTTCACCGCTGCAGGCGGCACGGGTTCGGCATGATCACTCTGGCTGTTGATTGCATGGGTGGCGACCACGGACCAGGCGTGACATTGCCTGCGTGTCGCCAATTTCTGGATAAACATCCCGAAGCCAAGCTGTTGTTGGTCGGTCTACCCGACCGGCTGGCGGGTTTCAGCCATCCGCGGGCAAGCCTGGTGGCGGCCAGTGAGGTGGTGGGCATGGACGATCCCATCGAAATCGCGCTGCGTAAGAAAAAAGACTCGTCCATGCGGGTGGCGATTGCCCAGGTTAAGCAGGGTGATGCCCAGGCTGCCGTGTCTGCGGGCAATACCGGCGCGCTGATGGCGATTGCACGCTACCTGTTGAAGACTCTGGACGGCATTGACCGTCCGGCGATTGCCGGGCAAATCCCCAATGCCAAGGGCGGCGCCACCACGGTGCTGGACCTGGGCGCCAACGTGGACTGCCAGGCCGAGCATCTGCTGCAGTTTGCTGTCATGGGCTCGGCCCTGGTCTCGGTCCTCAGTGACAATCCCAACCCGTCGGTAGGTCTGCTGAACATTGGTGAAGAAGCCATCAAGGGCAATGAAACCATTAAGCGGACCGGTGAACTGCTGCGCGCGGCTGCCAGTTCGGGTGATCTGAACTTCTACGGCAACGTGGAAGGTAACGATATCTTTGTGGGTACCACCGATATCGTGGTCTGCGACGGCTTTGTCGGCAATGTGGCGCTGAAAACCAGCGAGGGTCTGGCTGCAATGATTGTCGGTTTTTTGCGTGCCGAGTTCTCCCGCGGTATCTTTACTAAATTCACGGCAATTTTGGCGAATCCGGTTCTATCGGCGCTTAAAAAACGTATGGATCACCGGCGCTACAACGGTGCGGCCTTGCTGGGCTTGCGTGGATTGGTGTTCAAGAGCCATGGTTCGGCGGATGCGTTTGCTTTCGAACAGGCCTTGAACCGGGCGTATGATGCAGCCCGAAACAACCTGTTGGACCGGGTCCAGGCACGTATCGCGCACGCAGCACCGCTTTTGGTGGTGGCTGTAGCGCCTGTGCTGGAAGCCGCCGCACCCATGAGCGCATGACGAGAACCTATTCCCGTATTACCGGCACCGGTAGCTACCTGCCCCCCCGCCGTTTGACCAATGCCGACCTCGTCACCGAGTTGGCAAGCCAAGGCGTAGAAACTTCAGACGATTGGATTGTGGAACGCACCGGCATCCGGGCGCGCCACTTTGCGGATGCCGATGTCTCTACCAGTGATCTCGCCCTGCATGCAGCCCGTCGGGCACTCGAAGCCGCTGGCCTGGAGGCTAAGGATATCGATCTGATCGTTGTGGCTACCTCCACGCCCGACATGGTCTTCCCATCGGCTGCCTGCATTCTGCAAAACAAATTGGGTATTGCCGGCTGCCCGGCATTTGACGTGCAGGCGGTGTGCAGCGGATTTGTTTATGCGCTGACCGTGGCCGACGCCATGATCCGAACCGGCACAGCCCGCAAGGCCCTGGTAGTGGGCGCCGAGGTGTTCTCCCGTATTCTGGATTTCTCGGACCGCACGACCTGCGTGCTGTTTGGCGACGGCGCGGGGGCCGTGGTGCTGGAGGCCTCTGAAACGCCGGGCATCCTGGCTAGTGATCTGCACGCCGATGGCAAGCATGTGGGTATTTTGTGCGTGCCCGGCCAGGTGTCTGGTGGCGTAGTGGCCGGCCATGCCATGCTCAAGATGGATGGCCCTGCTGTGTTCAAGCTGGCCGTGGGTGTTCTGGAGGAAGCCGCACGTGCCACCCTGGCCAAGGCCGGCAAGACCGAAGCTGATATCGATTGGCTGATTCCGCACCAGGCGAATATCCGCATCATGCAAGGCACCGCCAAGCGCCTGAAGCTGTCCATGGACAAGGTGATCGTCACCGTGGACCAGCATGGCAATACCTCGGCTGCGTCGATTCCGTTGGCTTTGGATGACGGCGTGCGCGGCGGCAAGATCAAAAAGGGTGACACCCTCATGCTGGAAGGCGTGGGTGGCGGTTTCACCTGGGGTGCGGTGCTCTTAAATCTATAGCTGCTTGCGCTGGTGCTATTTGCACTACAGGCAGTTTTGATAGGTAACTCTATGAACAATTTTGCATTTGTATTTCCGGGCCAGGGCTCCCAGTCCGTGGGCATGCTGGACGCCTGGGGTGTCCACCCCGTAGTGGTGCAAACCCTGCAAGAAGCATCCGATGCTTTGGGTGAAGACATCGCCCAGCTGATCCAGCAAGGCCCGAAAGAAGCGCTGGCCCTGACCACCAATACCCAACCCGTCATGCTGGTGGCTGGCGTGGCCGCCTACCGGGTATGGATGGCCGAGACCGGTGCTGCACCATCCGTGGTGGCCGGCCATTCCCTGGGTGAATATTCCGCCTTGGTTGCCTCTGGTGTGCTGACCTTGGCCCAGGCTGCACCTCTGGTGCGTTTTCGTGCCCAGGCCATGCAGGATGCCGTGCCCGTGGGCATGGGGGCCATGGCGGCAATTTTGGGTATGGATGCTGCGAAAGTAATAGCTGGCTGCGCAGAAGCTACAAGCGCTACACGTGCTTTGGGCTCGGAATTTGCTGCCGAAGTGGTGGAGGCTGTGAACTTCAATGATCCCGGTCAGACCGTGATCGCGGGTAGCAAGGCTGCGGTTGAAAAAGCCTGTGAAATGCTCAAGGCCAATGGTGCCAAGCGCGCTCTGCCTTTGCCGGTGTCGGCGCCGTTCCATTCCAGCCTGATGCGGCCTGCCGCCGACAGGCTGCGTGAGAAGCTGGCGACCACGGCGTTTGCTGCGCCCCAGATTCCGGTGGTCAACAATATTGATGTGTCGGTTGAAACCGATGCAGACCGTATTCGCGACGCCCTGGTGCGCCAGGCCTTTGGTCCGGTGCGCTGGGTCGAGTGCGTCGCCGCCATCAAGGCGCGCGGCGTCTCCACCCTGGTGGAGTGCGGGCCGGGCAAGGTGCTGGCCGGCATGGTCAAACGTATCGATGGCAGCCTGACGGGTCTGCCCCTGTTCGACCCGGCCAGCCTGGCCGAGGTCCAATCCACTGTTTTGGGAGCTGCTGCATGAGCGCTGTGGAATTTGCGGGCCAGGTGGCCCTGGTGACCGGCGCTACGCGCGGTATTGGCGCGTCCATCGCCCTGGAGTTGGCCCAACGCGGCCTGAAGGTCATTGGTACAGCCACCAGCGAAGCCGGTGCTGCTGCCATCGGCCAGGCGTTGGCAGCCTTTCCCGGCAGCGCCGGCAAGAAGCTGGACGTCAACGACGCGGATGAAGTGGCTGCCGTGGTGGATGCCATTGCCAAGGAGCATGGCGGTTTGCAGGTATTGGTGAACAATGCTGGTATCACCCGCGACACCCTGGCGATGCGCATGAAAGATGACGACTGGGATGCGGTGCTGGACACCAATCTCAAGGCTGTATTTCGCTTGAGCCGCGCCGTGATGCGGACCATGATGAAACAGCGCTACGGACGCATCATCAGTATCACCTCGGTGGTGGGTGCTTCGGGCAACCCTGGCCAGGCCAACTACGCGGCCGCCAAGGCAGGTGTGGCCGGCATGACCCGTGCCCTGGCCCGTGAGCTGGGCTCGCGTGGCATCACCGTGAATTGCGTGGCGCCCGGTTTCATCCAGACCGATATGACCGCCAGCCTGCCGCCCGAACAACAAGCCGCCCTGCTGGGCCAGATTCCGCTGGGCCATCTGGGTGCGCCTGCGGACGTAGCGCACGCTGTGGCCTATCTGGCATCGCCGCAGGCCAGCTATGTGACGGGGCAGGAGCTGCACGTCAACGGCGGCATGTACATGTAAGCGGCCTCTGCCGCATACGACCAAATCCAACCGTTCTATCCGTACGGTAGCCCGGGCAGGGGATCTTCAGCAGCCCGGCTAAAATCACGGATTCTTTTACAACACTCAGAGGGAACTATGAGCGATATCGAAGCACGCGTTAAAAAAATTATTGCCGAACAACTTGGCGTTGAAGAAGCACAAGTGACCAGCGAAAAGTCTTTTGTGGCTGACCTGGGCGCGGACTCCCTGGACACCGTGGAACTGGTGATGGCACTGGAAGACGAGTTCGGCATCGAGATCCCGGACGAAGACGCGGAAAAAATCACCACGGTGCAAAACGCGATCGACTACGCAACCAGCCACCAAAAAGCCTAAATCAGGCTGCACATGGCCCGTGTGTTGCACACAGACCGGGAATGCGCGGTGTACACCCCCGTTTCTCGCTGTCTGCCCAGTTCGCGATAGCGCACTGTGCAACTCTTTTGCTGTTAACCAGACCTCTTTAATTTATGTCCCGTCGTCGCGTCGTTGTCACAGGTTTAGGGTGCATAAGTCCCGTGGGTAACACGGTGGCTGATTCGTGGTCAGCCTTGCTGGCCGGCCAGTCAGGCATCGACATGATCCGCGCATTTGATGCCAGCCCCTTCTCCTGCAAATTTGCCGGAGAGGTCAAGGGTTTTGATATTACTAGCCTGATTCCCGAGAAGGAAGCGCGCCATATGGACCGCTTTATCCATCTCGGCATTGCTGCGGCTATGGAAGCCGTGGCCGACGCGGGGTTGAGCACGGGTGACGCGTTGACGGAAGAGCAGGCGGCCCGCATAGGCTGCAATATCGGCTCAGGCATTGGCGGTCTGCCCATGATTGAGCAGACGCATACCGAATTGACCAACCGAGGTGCTCGCCGCATCTCGCCGTTTTTCATTCCGGCTTCTATCGTCAACATGATTTCGGGCCATGTTTCTATCAAATTTGGTTTCAAAGGCCCCAATATCGCTGTTGCAACGGCCTGTACCACCGGTCTGCATGCCATAGGGCAGTCAGCGCGGATGATTGAGTACGGTGATTGCGACGTGATGGTTGCAGGCGGCTCTGAAGCAGCTATATCGCCTTTGGGCCTGGGTGGCTTTGCCGCAGCGCGTGCCCTGAGTACGCGCAACGATGACCCCGCCACCGCTTCCCGTCCCTGGGACAAAGACCGTGATGGCTTTGTGCTGGGTGAGGGTGCCGGCGTGATGGTGCTCGAAGAGTACGAGTACGCCAAGGCCCGCGGCGCCAAGATCTACGCCGAAATCGTCGGCTTCGGCATGAGTGGCGATGGGTTCCATATGACCGCTCCGAACGTGGACGGTCCACGCCGCTCCATGCAGATGGCTTTGAAGAACGCGGGTGTGAATGTGGACCAGGTGCACTATTTGAATGCCCATGGCACCTCTACGCCCTTGGGCGATGCGAACGAAACCAATGCCATCAAGCTGGCCTTTGGTGAGCATGCCAAGAAGTTGGTGGTGAATTCCACCAAGTCCATGACCGGACACTTGCTCGGTGGCGCTGGCGGTATTGAAAGCGTGTTTACCGTGCTGGCCTTGCACAACCAGAAGAGCCCGCCGACCATCAATATTTTCAACCAGGATCCAGAGTGTGATCTGGACTACTGCGCCAACACTGCACGCGATATGCAGATTGACGTGGCGGTGAAGAATAATTTCGGGTTTGGCGGCACCAACGGCAGCTTGGTTTTCAAGCGCGTCTAAGCCCGTCAATCCTGACGCGATAGCCGATCTGACTTCCGCTGCTTCATGCACAACGCCCCATCGGTGAGCTATCCGGTGGGGCGTTCTGCTATCCAGGGCTGGTTAACACTCAGTTTGTGGCTGTTGGGCTTGGCCACGGTATTGGGCTGGTGCTGGCAGGCAGATGCTGTGGGCTGGCGGCAGTATCTTGCTTTGGCGGCTGTTCTCGGCGTCGGGGCGGCGGCTGTGCGGGGCTGGCGCCAGATGCCGCTAGGAGTCCTTCGCTGGGATGGGCAGCAGTGGTTCTGGGCCGCTACCGGTGAGCCAATGGCTGTCGCGGTGGCTTGTAGATTGGACTTGCAGCGGCATTTGCTGTTGCAGCTGCGCCCCCAGTCGGGTCGATCTTTGTGGTGTTGGGTGGCACATGCCCAGCATCCAGAACGCTGGCATGGCCTGCGCCGTGCTGTATATTCGCCCGCCAGACCAAAAGCCGATGTGTCGGCTGTGTTCGGGTCTGAACCATGACTTCACTTCCACCGCCTATTTTGACGACACCCCCCACGGCTACCGATAGCGACCTGATGCTGGTGGAGCGCACTGTAGCGGGCGACCAGAAGGCTTATGGCCTGTTGGTCATGAAATACCAGCGTCGCATCCAGCGCCTGATAGGCCGGATGGTGCGGGATGTGGACTTGGTGGAAGACATTGCCCAGGAAACATTCATCCGCGCCTACCGTGCGCTGCCCAAATTCCGCGGCGATGCGCAGTTCTATACCTGGCTGTACCGCATTGCTATCAATACCGCCAAGAAGACCTTGATGGACTTCAAGCGCGATCCCACGGTGTCCGAAGCGGCCATGCGTCCTTCTGACAACGACGATGAAACTTACTACCGGGAAAACGAACCAACCAGTCCAGACACCCCGGATACGGTGCTGGCCGCCAAGCAGATTTCCTCGGCGGTGAACGAGGCCATGGATGCCTTGCCGGCGGATTTGCGGCAAGCCGTGACTTTGCGCGAGATTGAAGGCATGAGCTATGAGGACATTGCCGAAATGATGCAGTGCCCGATAGGCACGGTGCGTTCGCGCATATTCCGGGCCCGTGAGGCGATTTCGGCACGGGTCAAACCCTTGCTGGAAAACCAGTCCGGCAAGCGTTGGTAAGTGAAGCACGATTTTGAAGATGCGCTAACAGGAAACAAGGTGATGCAAATGGGCACGGAACACGCGAACAATCCCCAGGACGCACTGTCGGCACTGGCCGATGGTCAGCTGCGCGGCGCGGCTTTTGCGCAGGCTGTCGAACGGGTGGAGCAAGACGCAAATGCGCAAGCAACCTGGCATGCCTACCATGTGGTGGGCGATGTGCTGCGCTCGGGCGACTTGGCGTTCTGTTCCGATGACCAGGCGTTTCTGGCCCGGTTCCAAAGTCGTCTGGCCCTGGAGCCTGCACTGACGTCCACTGTGAGTGCTGCGAATTTGATAGCTATCGACGCATATAAAGCGGGCGCAGAGGCCCATTTATATGCTGAGGCTACAACTCCCAAAGAGGCCAGCAACGAGCGTTTCTTTGGCTGGAAGCTGGTGGCCGGCCTGGCATCCGTGGTGGCGGTTGTGGCGGTCAGTTGGGGTGTGCTCAGTGGTTCTGGTGCTGCGCCCGCGGGACCCCAGTTGGCGCAGGCGGATGCCCAGAGCCAGACCTCTACCCAGGTGCAGCAAGCTGTGACCTTGGCGGATGGCGCTCCCCAGGTCATGCTGCGCGATGCCCGTCTGGACGAGTTGATGGCTGAACACAAGCAATTTGGCGGAACCTCGGCGTTGCAGATGCCGGCCGGTTTTTTACGCAATGCGACCTTTGAAAGTCCGGCCCGTTAAGGGCTGTTGACGGGAAACCAGGGACATGCAAGTGAGGATCTGCAGGAAAGTAGTGTTGGCGGCGGCCTGTGCCTTGGGCGGCCTGTCGTGGGCGGGCGGCGGGCAGACTCCCAACGTAGCGGCGGCGCCGGCAGAGACGGCCGGCAGTGAGCGCACGGTCAACGAATGGCTGATGCGTATGCACGAGGCGTCACGCAAGCGCGCCTATGCGGGGACATTCGTGGTGTCCTCTGGCACGGGCAGCCTGTCCAGTGCACGCATCTGGCATGTGTGCGATGGCGAGCAGCAAATGGAACGCGTGGAATCCTTGACCGGGCCTCCGCGCACCACCTTTCGCCGCAATGACCAGGTGTTGACGCTGTTACCCGAGAGCAAACTTGCTTACGCGGAAAAGCGCGAGTCCTTGGGACTATTTCCGCATCTGCTGCAAACCGGCGATTCTGCGATAGCGGAGTTTTACGGCGCCAAGCAGGATGGCAGCGAGCGTGTGGCCGGTTTTGATGCCGATATGGTGTTGCTGAGTCCTAAAGACACGCTGCGCTATGGTTACCGGATCTGGAGCGAGAAGAAGACAGGCCTGGTCGTCAAGCTGCAGACACTGGACGCGGACGGCAAGGTGCTGGAGCAGGCTGCGTTCTCCGAGTTGCAGCTGGATGCACCAGTAAAGATGGAAAAGCTGGGCCAGATGATGGCCAATACAGCAGGCTACCGTGTGGAGACCAGTTCCATGCTCAAAACCACAGCCTTGTCAGAGGGTTGGGTCTTGAAAAATACGGTGCCGGGCTTTAAATCCATGAGCTGCTTCCGCCGCTCCGTGGCGGGCGCACCGGCCAGTGCTGCTGAAAGTACTTTGCAATGGGTCTTTTCGGACGGATTGGCATCGGTGTCCCTGTTCGTGGAGCCATTTGATGCACAACGCCACGTCAAGGAGGGTGTGTTGGCCATGGGGGCCACCCAGTCTCTGACGCGTCGCATAGGCGCGTGGTGGTTGACCGTTGTGGGCGAGGTGCCTTTGCAAACCTTGAAGGCTTTTGCCCAAGGGCTGGAACGCAAGAAGTAGCAGTAGTGCCGGTCCTATCGGCTGGCCCTTTGAATTTTGAAAGAAAGCATGACGATGTTGCCGCTCAGTTTGAAAAAAGTACGTTTGCTTGCCCTGACGTGGACCGTGGCAGTGGCATCCACCGTTGCTCTGCTGCCCACCACCCCGGTGTTGGCCCAGACCCGTACCTTGCCCGATTTCACCGATCTGGTGGAGCAGGTTGGGCCCTCTGTAGTGAATATTCGTACCTTGGAAAAGGTGTCCTCCCGTGCCACGGCAAACAACAGTATGGACGAGGAGATGCAGGAGTTTTTCCGGCGCTTTGGTGTGCCGATTCCGAACACGCCACGTCAGACTCCGCGCCAGCAAAAGCCGCAGCAAGATCCGGATGAAGAAACGCCGCGCGGAGTGGGCTCCGGCTTCATTCTCAGTTCGGATGGTTTCATCATGACCAATGCCCATGTGGTTGAGGGCGCCGATGAGGTGATGGTTACTCTGACCGACAAACGGGAGTTCAAGGCCAAGATCATCGGTTATGACAAGCGCAGCGATGTGGCTTTGGTCAAGATCGATGCATCGGGCTTGCCTGCGGTGAAGGTCGGAGATGTGAACCGCCTCAAGGTTGGCGAATGGGTCATGGCGATCGGCTCGCCATTCGGTCTGGAAAACACCGTGACCGCCGGCATTGTCAGTGCCAAGCAACGCGATACCGGCGATTACCTGTCTTTCATCCAGACCGACGTGGCTATCAACCCTGGCAATTCGGGTGGGCCGTTGATCAATATGCGTGGTGAGGTGGTAGGTATCAACAGCCAGATCTACTCGCGCTCTGGCGGTTTTATGGGCATTTCGTTCGCAATACCGATCGATGAAGCGGCCCGCGTGGGCGATCAGCTGCGGGCTTCCGGGCGAGTCTCGCGTGGCCGTATCGGTGTGCAGATTGAACAGGTTTCCAAGGATGTCGCTGAGTCGGTTGGACTGGGTAAAGCGCAAGGTGCGTTTGTGCGGGGTGTGGAGGCGGGCGCTCCGGCGGAAAAGGCCGGCGTGGAGGCGGGCGACATCATTACCAAGTTCGACGGTAAGGCGATTGACAAGTCTTCTGACCTGCCGCGTCTGGTGGGTAATACCAAGCCCGGCACAAAGAGCAGCCTGACAGTATTTCGGCGGGGCGCGTACAAGGACTTGTCCGTGGTGATTGCTGAGATCGAAGACGATAAACCCGCTAAAAAACCCACCGCCAAGGAGGAAAAGCCCAAGGCATCTTCGGCTGGCCAATTGCTCGGCCTGGCCGTGAGTGAATTGAGTGACGCACAGAAGAAGGAGCTGAAGCTCAAAGGCGGCGTCAAAGTAGATAGCGCCACTGATGGTGCAGCCAGGGCCGGGGTGCGTGAGGGAGATGTGATTGTGGCAATCGCAAATGTCGAGGTTAATACGGTCAAGGACTTTGAGGCTGCAGTGACCAAAATGGACAAATCCAAGCCCGTAAATCTGTTGTTCCGGCGTGGTGAGTGGGCGCAGTACGCACTGATACGTCCTGGTAAATAAGCTTGTAAACCCCTAAAAGGCCCCCTTCCCAACTAGGGATTGGGGCTTTTTTTGTCGCTGAAAACCTGTAAATGGGCTGTCACAAAAAATTCTTGTGTGCCTTTCGGGTTCTTTGGATGTTTGTAATTACTAACTTCAAAAAGTGCTAACAACGATTTTGGATAGAATCAGCGACTCGCTCTATGGGTTTTGGACATATCAAAAATGGTGAAAACCACGATGCGGGACGAAGCCTTGTGGAACGCAGGCGATCCACAGATCGCCCACAAGTTGTCCAGAAAACTATCCACCGACCCTGTTGATAAGCTGTGAATAAGTTGTCTGTTGTGACCTTGCAACGCTTGCATGGTGCTGGTGTGTGGGCTGTGCTGATTCGCCTTTTTACCTACAATGAAGCTCCAGCTATCGCAGTTGCCAAAGATTGTTGGTTCAGGGCGCGTTCGTCATCGACGCGCCCTTTTTTCATTTCTGCGCCTTTTAATTCAATCACTTAAAGCTTCCCGTTGATGAACCACATCAGAAATTTTTCCATCATCGCGCATATTGACCACGGTAAATCAACGTTGGCAGACCGTCTGATTCAACGCTGCGGCGGACTGGCTGAACGCGAAATGGAGGCCCAGGTGCTCGATTCGATGGACATCGAAAAAGAGCGTGGGATAACTATCAAGGCACAGACGGCAGCGCTGCACTACAAGGCCAAGGATGGTCAGATTTACAACCTGAATCTGATCGACACGCCCGGCCATGTGGACTTCTCGTACGAAGTGAGTCGCTCGCTGTCTGCGTGTGAAGGCGCGTTGCTGGTGGTCGATGCCAGCCAGGGCGTGGAAGCACAAACCGTGGCCAATTGCTACACCGCGCTCGACCTCGGCGTGGAGGTCATGCCGGTGCTGAACAAGATCGATTTGCCGAATGCAGACCCCGACAATGCACGGGCTGAAATTGAAGACGTGATCGGTATCGATGCGACCGACGCCATCCCTTGCTCGGCGAAAACGGGTTTGGGTATTGATGAGATTCTGGAGGCTATCGTGGCCCGGGTGCCAGCACCCAAGGGCAACCCGGACGCACCCTTGCGCGCCATGATCATCGACAGCTGGTTCGATTCCTATGTGGGCGTGGTGATGCTGGTGCGCGTGGTTGATGGCCGTTTGGGCAAGGGCGAGCGCATCCGCATGATGGCTTCGGGCGCGGTCTATAACGCCGATAACCTGGGCGTGTTCACGCCGGCCACCGAAGTGCGTCAGTCCCTTGAGGCGGGCGAGGTGGGATTCATCATTGCCGGCATCAAGGAGCTGCAAGCTGCGAAGGTGGGCGACACGGTAACCTTGGAGAAGAAGCTGCCGAACAACGCCGGCCCAGCGGCCGAGGCCTTGCCGGGTTTCAAGGAAATCCAGCCCCAGGTGTTTGCCGGTCTGTATCCGACCGAGGCCAGTGAGTACGACTCACTGCGCGACGCGCTGGAAAAGCTCAAGCTCAACGATGCATCACTGCACTACGAGCCCGAGGTGTCGCAGGCCTTGGGCTTTGGTTTCCGCTGCGGTTTCCTCGGCCTGCTGCACATGGAAATTGTGCAAGAGCGCCTGGAGCGCGAGTTCGACCAAGATCTGATCACTACCGCACCTAGCGTGGTGTACCAGGTGGCGCGTTCTGACGGCACCGTCACCATGGTGGAGAACCCATCTAAGATGCCCGACTCCAGCCGCATGGAGGAAATCCGCGAACCCATCGTGACCGTGCACCTGTACATGCCGCAAGAGTACGTGGGTGTGGTGATGACGCTGGCGAACCAGAAGCGCGGCGTGCAAATGAACATGGCCTACAAGGGCCGCCAGGTCGTGTTAACTTATGAGATGCCGCTGGCCGAGATCGTGCTCGATTTCTTTGACAAGCTCAAATCAGTGAGCCGCGGCTACGCCTCTATGGACTACGAGTTCAAGGAGTACCGCGCTGCGGATGTGGTGAAGGTGGACATTTTGCTGAACAGCGAAAAGGTCGATGCCTTGTCGATCATCGTGCACCGCAGCCAGTCGCAGTACCGTGGCCGCGCGGTGGTGGCCAAAATGCGCGAGATCATTTCCCGCCAGCAGTTCGACGTGGCGATCCAGGCTGCTATTGGTTCCGGCATTATTGCGCGTGAGACAATCAAAGCGCTGCGCAAGAACGTGATCGCCAAGTGTTACGGCGGCGATATTTCGCGCAAGAAGAAACTCCTCGAAAAACAAAAGGCCGGTAAAAAACGTATGAAGCAAATCGGCTCGGTAGAAGTCCCGCAAGAGGCTTTTCTGGCAATTCTGCAGGTGGAAGATTGATGCAAGCTCTGACTTCGGTAATTTTGGCGGCCTTTGTGGGCTACTGCGGCGCCTGGTATATGGGCGTGGTGGAAGGCAACTTTGCGTTGCTCTTGTTTTTGGCGACCTTGGTCACCGGTTTGTACTGGTTGGCCGAACGGTTTTATTTTCTACCGCAACGCAAGTTGGCCGTGGTGCGCCTGGAAGAGGCTTCCACCCAGCGATTGGCTGAATTGAACAAGATGGGCATCACCCAGGTAGACCAGGTGGTGCCTGATGCCAAGGCCCGTCTGTTGATGCAACCCTGGTGGCTGGACTGGACCGCCGGCTTGTTCCCGGTGATCATTGCTGTCTTTTTGCTGCGTTCCTTCTTGTTCGAACCCTTCAAGATCCCGTCTGGCTCCATGATTCCGACGCTGTTGGTGGGCGACCTGATTCTGGTGAACAAATTCCACTACGGCATTCGCTTGCCGGTACTGAACACCAAGATCACAGCCGGCACGCCACCCCAGCGTGGCGATGTCATGGTGTTCCGTTACCCACCCAAGCCCAGCATGGATTACATCAAGCGTGTGGTGGGCGTGCCCGGTGATGAGGTGGCCTATATCAATAAGCGCCTGACTATCAACGGCAAGGAAATTGCGACCAAACCCACCGCAGACTTCTTTGACGAAGACCAGATGCGCTACTTCAAGCAATTCGAAGAAAACCTGGGTGATCGGCCCCACCGTTTGCTGAATGACGACAGCCGACCTGCTTTTGTACAGGGTACGGATGATTTCCCCTTCAAGGAAAACTGCAAATACAGTGTCGAAGGCGTGGTGTGCAAAGTCCCCGAAGGCCAGTATTTCATGATGGGCGACAACCGCGACAACTCGGCAGATTCCCGCTATTGGGGCTTTGTGCCGGACAAGAATATCGTCGGCAAGGCCTTCTTCGTATGGATGAATTTCAGTAGTCCCAAGCGCATTGGCTCGTTCCACTAACCGTAATCGATGCAAAGTTACCGTATGAACACATCTGCATTCAAATCCAAGCAACGTGGCCTGTCCTTCATCGGGCTAGTTCTCATGATGGCACTGGTGATTTCGGTATTCATCGTAGGCGCCAAGGTGGTGCCGACCGTGATCGAATACCAGACCATCCTGAAGGCCCTGAACAAGGCCAAAGAGGGCAATACCGTGTCGGAAGTGCGCGTTATTTTTGACAAGGCCGCCAGCATTGATTTGATCTCCTCGGTTACGGCCAAGGACTTGGAAATCAGCAAAAACGGCGACAAGGTTGTCGTCTCGGTGGCCTACAACAAAGAGATCGAACTCTTTGGTCCGGCATATCTATTGATCAAGTACTCTGGCTCCAGCAAATAGCGTGAACGATGGTCTTCTTGCGTTGCAGCAACGTCTGCAACATGTGTTTTCTGATGAAAAACTGCTGGTCCGTGCCACCACGCACCGCAGCTTTTCGGCAGACCACAACGAACGCCTGGAATTCCTGGGCGACTCGGTATTGAATCTGGCCGTTGCCGGCCTGCTCTACACCCGTTTGAGTTCCTTGCCCGAAGGCGATTTGTCCCGCGTGCGCGCCAATATGGTCAAGCAGGACACGCTGTACCAGCTGGCGGTGGTGCTGGACCTGCCAGGCGTGCTGCGCCTGGGCGAGGGCGAGGCCCGCTCGGGTGGGCAAAAACGCCCGTCCATTCTGGCCGATGCGCTGGAAGCGGTGATTGGCGCGGTGTTCCTCGATGCCGGCTACGGCGCTGCCGAGGCCTTGGTGCACCGCCTGTTCAAGACGGTGGAAATCAACCCGCAGATGCAGGCGATCGGCAAGGACCCCAAGACCGAGTTGCAGGAGTGGCTGCAAGGCCGCAAAATGAAGTTACCCGCTTACCGCGTGGTCAGCACCTTGGGGGCGGCCCACCGGCAGACCTTTGATGTGGAATGTGAAATTGTTGAGCTTGGCCTGGCCGAGCGCGGCATCGGCGGCTCGCGCCGTGCTGGCGAACAGGCGGCGGCCGCTGCCATGCTGGTCAAACTTGAATCCAAAGCCGTCGCCGTGAAAGCCTCCAAATGACAGCAAGCTCTACCCCCCCCAATACCCCAGATTCCTCCACCGAGCCCACAAATGCACCAGACGATGCCATGGCGTCCCTGGAAGGCATGCTGGCCGATTTGAAAAAAGCGTCTCCTGATGCGCCTGTAACCGGCCAGCGCTGCGGCTTGGTGGCAATCGTCGGCAAGCCCAATGTGGGCAAGTCCACTTTGCTCAACGCGGTGGTGGGCCAGAAGATCAGCATCACCTCGCGCAAGGCCCAGACCACGCGGCACCGCATTACCGGTATCCGTACCCGCGACAACACGCAGTTCGTGTTTGTCGATACGCCCGGTTTCCAGACGCTGCACAACAACGCGCTGAACCGCTCTTTGAACAAGACGGTGCAGGGCGCGGTGAGCGACGTGGACCTGGTGCTGTTCGTGGTCGAAGCCGGCAGCTTTACCCTGGCCGATGCCAAGGTGCTGTCCCTGCTCAAGCCGAATATTCCGGTGCTGCTGATTGCCAACAAGCTGGACAACGTACACCGCCGAGCCGAGATCGCGCCCTGGCTGCAGAGTATGCAGGAGCGCCATCCGTTTGCCGAGTTCGTGCCCATGTCGGCCAAGAACGCCAAGGATATCGAGCGCCTGTTCGGCATCTGCGCCAAATACCTGCCCGAGCAGGCCTGGTGGTATGACGAAGACGAGTTGACCGACCGCAGCGAGAAATTCCAGGCCGCTGAAACCGTGCGCGAGAAGCTGTTCCGCTTGACCGGCGACGAGTTGCCCTATACCTCCACCGTCATCATCGACAAGTTCGAGGAAGAGCCGCCTGCGCGCAAGGGCCAGAAGCGCCTGCTGAAGATAGCCGCCACCATCGTGGTCGAACGCGATGGCCACAAGGCCATGGTGATCGGCGACAAGGGCGAGCGCATCAAGCGCATCGGCATGGAAACCCGTGTCGAACTCGAAAAATTGATGGATGCCAAGGTGTTCATCGAGGTCTGGGTGAAAGTGCGCTCCGGCTGGGCCGACGACGAGGCAAGAGTCCGCTCCTTTGGCTACGAGTGATTCGTGGCTCCAAAACGGTTCCATGACGAGCCTGCATATGTTTTGCACCGCTACGACTGGAGCGAGTCCAGCCTGATCCTGGAGGTCTTCACCCGCCACCACGGCCGCATGGCGATTGTGGCCAAGGGGGTGAAGAAGCCGACTTCCAACTTCCGTCCCATCCTGCTGCCGTTGCAGCCTTTGCGCCTGTCGTTTGGCGGTGATGCGGAAATCCGCAACCTCAAGGCGGCCGAATGGGTGGGCGGCCACGTGATGCCGACCGGCGATGCGCTGCTGTCCGGCTACTACCTGAACGAGTTACTGATGCGCCTGCTGGCGCGCGACGACCCGCACACGGCTTTATTCGACGCCTACGGCGTTGCGGTGCAGGTGCTGGCCTCTGAACATGGCGAAGCGTTGCAACCGGCGCTGCGGGCGTTTGAGCTGCTGTTGCTGCGCGAGATTGGCCTGCTGCCCTTGCTGGACGTGCAGACCATGACCTTCGAGCCCCTGGAGCCCGAGGGCCGCTACAGTCTGGTCGCCGAAGGTGGCCTGCGCCAGAGCCAGGCGGACGACCGGGCCAGCCTGAGCGGCGCGCAGTGGCTGTCGCTGCAGCAATCGCTGCAGCCTGGCGCACCGTTCACAGCCACTTTGCGTGCCTGCGCCGAGGTATTGAACGGACTGAAGCCCCAGTTGCGCGCCGTGCTGCACTACCATTGCGGCATGGCAACGCTGCATACGCGGCAATTGATGATGGATCTGCAAGCCCTATGACTTCTCCCCACGCTGCGGTGCGAACCGCCCTCTCGGTCAACGTCAACAAGGTGGCGCTGGTGCGCAACACCCGGCATCTGGGCATCCCCAGCGTAGCCCGTGCCGCCACCCTGTGCCTGGAGGCCGGTGCCCAGGGCATTACCGTACACCCGCGGCCCGACGCGCGGCATATCCGCACCGAAGACGTGTACGAGCTGTCTGACCTGCTGACCGCTTGGCCCGACCGTGAGTTCAACATTGAAGGCAACCCGTTCCAGAACCTGATGGACTTTGTGCGCCGCTGCCGCCCCCACCAGTGCACTTTTGTGCCCGACGGCGAAGACCAGTTCACCAGCGACCATGGCTGGAATCTGGCCCAGGACGGCGACCGCTTGCGGCCACTGATCGCCGAGGCGCAGAGCCTGGGCGTGCGGGTCAGCCTGTTCATGGACCCGGTGCCCGAGGCTATGGCCCTGGCCAAGGCCGTGGGGGCGGACCGCGTCGAGCTCTATACCGAGAGCTATGCCAGCGCCTACGGCAAGCCCCAGTTTCAAGAGGTTTTAAGCCAGTTCGCGCAGGCAACACAAGCGGCAACAGCTATCGATTTAGGAGTGAATGCCGGCCACGACCTGAGCCGCGACAACCTCACCGCTTTTCTGCGTGCCTGCCCGCAGGTGCAAGAAGTGTCCATAGGCCACGCGCTGGTGGCCGACGCGCTGGAGCTGGGCTATGCCGCCACGGTGCGTGACTACCTGCGCTGTATCGCCGATGCCGCCCGGCCATGATTTACGGCATAGGTACCGATATTTGCGACGTGCGCCGCATCCGCGCCAGCCTGGAGCGCCATGGTGACCGCTTTGCCGAGAAGGTGCTGAGCGATGCCGAGCTGGAGACCTGGCGTAAGCGCGGCGCGCGCTGGCCCGAGCGGGGCGTGCGCTACCTGGCCACACGCTTCAGCGCCAAGGAGGCGTTCAGCAAAGCCATAGGCATGGGCATGCGCATGCCCATGACCTGGCGCTCCTGCGAGATCGTTAACCTGCCCAGCGGCCAGCCCAGCATTGTTTTGCATGCGGCACTGAAAACCTGGTTTGAAGCGCAGGGGCTGAGCGCCCACGTCACCGTGACCGACGAAACCGACTACGCCGCCAGTTTTGTCGTCGTGGAGCGTTTGCCAGCGTGATTCTTGATTGCTATAGTATTCATAGCTTCTTGCGCAGGTATTGCCTGCGCTAGAAGCATTTATTTGATAAATCCTTCCTATGTCCCAACACGCCCCCCTGATCATTGACATTGCCGGCACCACGCTGACCCGCACCGACCGCCAGCGCCTCAAGCATCCGCTGACCGGCGGCATCATCCTGTTTGCGCGCAATTGGCAAGACCGGGCCCAGCTCACCGCCCTGTGCCGGGACATCAAAAAGGTCCGCAAAGACCTGCTGATCTGCGTGGACCATGAAGGCGGCCGGGTCCAGCGTTTCAAGACCGATGGCTTCACCCACCTGCCGCCCATGCGCGTGTTGGGAGAGATGTGGATGCGCGACGCGCTGCAGGCCACCAATGTCGCCACCGCCTGCGGCTATGTACTGGCCAGCGAGCTGCGCGCTTGCGGCGTGGATTTCAGCTTCACCCCGGTGCTGGATCTGGATTTCGGCGAAAGCAGCGTCATCGGCGACCGCGCCTTCCACAGCGATGCGCGGGTCGCCAGCCTGCTGGCCAAGAGCCTGATGCACGGCCTGCTGCAAGCCGGCATGGCGAACTGCGGCAAGCACTTCCCCGGCCATGGCTTCGTGAAGGCCGATTCGCATACCGAGATCCCGGTGGACAAGCGCAGCCTGAAAGCCATCCTGGCCGAAGACGCCTTGCCCTACGCCAGCCTGAACACCAGCTTGTCCAGCGTCATGCCGGCCCATGTGATCTACCCCAAGGTGGACAGCCGGCCCGCGGGCTTCTCCAGCAAGTGGCTGCAATATGTGTTGCGTGGCCAGCTGGACTTCCATGGCGCGATCTTCAGCGACGATTTGAGCATGGCCGGCGCGCGTCGCATCGACGGTAAGGACGTGAGCTATACCGCAGCCGCCGTGGCTGCGCTGGAGGCTGGTTGCGATATGGTGCTGCTGTGCAATCAAAGCCCGGTCGACAAGGGCCTGGCCGTGGATGCCCTGCTGCAAGGCCTGACCGAGGCCCAGCTCAAGGGTCAGTGGGAACCCAACGAAGCCAGCGAAGACCGCCGCCAAAGCCTGCTACCCACCACGCCAGCGCTGGACTGGGACAAGCTGATGACCCATCCGGCCTATATGCAGGCGCTCTGGCTGGTGCCTTGAGGTGCTATTTATTTGGTAGCTACTAGCGCAGCTAGTACATGCGCTAGGGGGCTATTGGATATTGGAATTTGCAGATGGGCAGCTAACGCAGGGAAAAGTGAAGCTCTAGTTTTGGAGTTGGGGTAAGACTGAATGCTGGAATTTTTCGACGGCTGCCACGATCGCCTGCACGATGGCATCTTGCTTGGCGTTGTCGGCCACATACTTTTCATCCCCCGCGTCCACGATCACACCCACCTCCAGCAGCACTGCGGGAACCGTGGTTTTTCGCAAAACCAGTAGCTCGTCAAATTTGTAAATGCCCAATTTGGCATCGAGCAGTTCGCGGTTTTCGCCTGCAATGGGTTCGGCGTGGTGCAGCGCGGGATGGCGACCCAGTGCGAGCAATTCCTGCCCCAGTAGTTTGGCAAACTGCTGACTTTGCGCAAACTTGGGATTGCGTTGGGAGACAAAGATCGAGTAACCGGCAATAGGCTGAACGGTTTGGTAGGCGGGGGTGCCGTTGACCTCAGTTTTGGCCAGGTATTTCAGCTGCGCCGAATCGTGGTGCAACGCTAAAAATAAATCTGCCTGTCGGGCGTTTGCCAGCTCGACACGTCCGTCCAGGCTGATTTCTTCTGAGGGTGTGCGTGTGAGCACCACCTGCACGCCCGTGGCTTCCAAGGCTTTGGCCAGTTTTGCACTCAGTGCATCGTTGTAGCTGACTTCGTAGATGCCCTTGACGCCCAAAGCACCGGGTTGCTTGGGCGTGTGGCCGGGGTCTAGCACGATGACGAATGGTTGGCCCGCGGTGCGCGGTGCGTCAGCCGCATTCGAAGCGGCGGCGCACGTAAAAAAAGCGCACAAACACAAAAGTGCCTGTGCGCTGCGCGTTTTCAAATAGCGCGGCAACATGTGCTTGCGCCTATCCGTTCAAGCTGCTTATTCCCAAGATTTTTTGGCGATGGCGGCGTCGTTGCAAGTGCCGGTTTTGCACTCGCGGGCACGGTCGCGCAGGTACTCGGCGCGCTCACGGTTGAGTTTGTAGTTGCAGCTCACGTCGATGGAGCCAGAGCGCTCGCAAGACGCATCCCGGTATTTAATCCAGTCGCGCTGTGTTTCGGTCAGCTGCTGCTTGACGTTATCTTTGAGCGGTTTGCGCAGCTCTGTGTACACAGAATTCAGCTCTTTGTCGGATTCTAAAAACAACTTGGCGACGCAATAAGTTTTGTCGTAGCTGGTCTTGAACTTGTCGCAGCTGTCAGTGTTATCTGCGTGGGCAAATTGCGCCGAAAAAAACAAACCTGCAGCCAACGAAGCCAAAGTCAAAAATTTCATAAATTCTCCGAATATGGGATTGGAAATTATGGGCGATTTGCACACTGTAGAAACCAGTCGCTATTGCCCATCCGCCGTATTTTCATGCGGTGGCTAGCACCCACATTTTTACTTCTTTTTTGATAGCTGCTAGCGCAGGTGCTATCTGCGCTGGCGCTCTATCGGATGATGAAAATTAAGCCTCGCGACGCAGCGCCGGGAACAGGATCACGTCACGGATGCTGGCGCTGTCTGTCAGCAGCATCATCAGGCGGTCAATGCCGATGCCGCAGCCGCCGGTGGGGGGCATGCCGTATTCCAGGGCGCGCACGAAGTCTGCGTCGTAGTACATGGCTTCGTCGTCGCCGCTGTCCTTGGCGGTGACCTGGGCGTTGAAGCGGGCGGCCTGGTCTTCGGCGTCGTTCAGCTCGCTGAAGCCATTGCCGAACTCGCGGCCGGTGATGTACAGCTCGAAGCGCTCGGTGACTTCCGGGCGGTCGTCGTTTGCGCGGGCCAGTGGCGAGATCTCGGTGGGGTGTTCCATGATGAAGGTCGGCTGCCAGAGCTTTTCTTCCACGGTTTCCTCGAAGTACAGCACCTGAAGGCTGGCCAGACTGCGGCCGGCGAGCTTGTTCTTGGCCTCGGTCAGGCCCAGCTTCTTCACTGCATTCGTCAGCCAGGTGGCGTCGAACACGTTGTCGCCGGCTTCGGTGTACTTCTGGATGGCTTCGACGATGGTCAGACGCTCAAACGGCTGGCTCAGATCGACAGGCTTGCCCGCGTACGTCAGCTGCAGTGAGCCGGTGGCGCGCTGGGCCGCATCGCGGATCAGCTTCTCGGTGTAGTCCATCAGGTCCTGGTAGTTCCAGTAGGCCGCGTAGAACTCCATCATGGTGAACTCGGGGTTGTGGCGCACCGAGATGCCTTCGTTGCGGTAGCTGCGGTTGATTTCGAACACGCGCTCGAAGCCGCCGACGATCAGGCGCTTGAGGTAGAGCTCGGGCGCGATGCGCAAAAACATTTCCTGGTCCAGCGCGTTGTGGTGGGTCTTGAACGGCTTGGCATTGGCGCCACCGGGAATGGGGTGCAGCATGGGTGTTTCGACTTCCAGGAAGTCATTGGCCACCATGAATTCGCGCAGTGCGCTGACGGCCTTGCTGCGCGCCATGAAGCGCTGGCGGGCTTCCACATCGGTCATCAGATCGACGTAGCGCTGGCGGTACTTGGTTTCCTGGTCGGCCATGCCGTGGAACTTGTCGGGCATGGGGCGCAGGCTCTTGGTCAGCAGGCGCACGCTGGTGGCGTGGATAGACAGTTCACCGGTCTTGGTCTTGAACACCGTGCCCTCGGCGGCGACGATGTCGCCCAGATCCCAATGCTTGAAGCTGGCGTACAGCTCAGCGCCCACGTCTTCGCCTTTGACGTAGATCTGGATACGGCCGCCGGTGCCGCCCAGCGACGCATCTTGCAGCGTGCAGAAGCTGGCCTTGCCCATCACGCGCTTGAGCATCATGCGGCCGGCAACCTTGGCGGTGGCACCCAGGGGCAGCAACTCTTCTGCGGTCTTGTCGCCGTAACTGGCAAACAGGTCGGCCGCGCGGTGGCTGGGCTTGTAGTCGTTGGGGAACGCCACGCCCTTGCCTTCGGCTTGCTGTTGGCGGATGGCTTTGAGCTTTTCGCGCCGCTCCAGGATCAGCTGGTTTTCGTCTTGGGCCGGAACGGGAGGCAGGGCGGAGGTGTTTTCAGACATGCTGTTATAGAAAGAGGAGGGCGAAGTTCGCCAAACCTTTGATTTTAAGTCCGGCTCGGCAGGTTCAGTGCGTGATGCCGTCGCGGCGCAAGACTTTGAGGAACGTCAGGACTAGTATCTTGCAGTCCAGCCCCAGCGAGTGGTGCTGCAGGTAATGTGTGTCCAGCGCCACCTTGGCAGGAATAGGCAGCTCGTCGCGCCCGTTAATCTGCGCCCAGCCGGTCAAGCCGGGCAGCAGCTCGTGCACGCCTTCCGCGGTGCGCAGCGCAATCAGGTCTTGCTGGTTGAACAGCGCGGGCCGCGGGCCGACAAAGCTCATGTCGCCACACAAAATGCTCCATAGCTGGGGTAACTCGTCCAGGCTGCTTTTGCGCAGAAAGCTGCCAATCGGCGTGAGGTGGGCGCTGGGGTTGCCCAGCAGGTGTGTGGCAACGGCCGGGGTATTGATTTTCATGCTGCGGAATTTGGGCATCTTGAAGATGTGGTTGCCTCGGCCCACGCGGTCCGACCAGTACAGCACCG
The DNA here is from genome assembly GCF_059415605.1 of Rhodoferax sp. GW821-FHT10B06. Classification (NCBI taxonomy): domain Bacteria; kingdom Pseudomonadati; phylum Pseudomonadota; class Betaproteobacteria; order Burkholderiales; family Comamonadaceae; genus Rhodoferax; species Rhodoferax sp. GW821-FHT10B06. The sequence goes on from NZ_JBWKNO010000004.1 coordinate 357,866, forward strand.
GGCCGGGCGAGGTGAGTCGTATGGCAACCGCTACCAGCAGCATGGCGGGCGCGAGTATGGTCGTGGCAACCAAGGCCAGCAGCAGATCAAATAGCCGCTTCACGACCGGTACTCCTCCAACGCGCGACGCAATCCTTCGTCCAAGCTGACCGGCGGCACCCAGCCAAGCAGGGTCCGCGCCTTGCTGCTGTCTATTTGCAAGTTGCTGCATAAGCGCTGAACTGCAGCGCGCTGGCCCAACAGGGTGGCAGCTGCAGATAGCATCCATGGAGGGATGGCTAGCAAACGGGGAGGACGGCCGATAGCCAGAGCCATGCGCTGCACCAGTGCGGTGGTGGATACGTCCTCTCCATCGCTGACCATAAAGGTCTGGTTGGCTGCTGCGGGGTGGGTCAAACAGAGGGTGATCAAATCGGTCAAATTGTCCAAAGCAACGAGGCTGCGTTGGTTATGGATATCGCCCAGGGGTAAAAGTTTTCCCCTGGCTATGGCACGGGCCAGACTTGCGAAATTGGCTTTCACGCCAGGGCCGTAGATCAATGGTGGCCGCAGGATGGTGATCTCCATTCCGCTGGTCTGCCCCAGTTGCCGCAAAGCATTTTCGGCTTCGAATTTACTGATGGCATAGGGCTCGTGAGGCGAGGGAGGGCTGGTTTCGTTGAAGGGGTGCCCGGTGGGCGTAGTTTCACCGTTGACCTTGACCGAGCTGATGAAAATCAAACGCTTGACGCCGGCTTGGGCCGCCATTTGCGCCAAGTGCAAGGTCGTATGTACATTGCTGTCCCGAAATGCCTGCAAGGGGTTGGGGTCTTGTTCCTGCATGACGTGCACTCGGGCCGCCAAGTGGACTACGGTATCTATGTCCGATAGCGCGGCCCGCCAGTCCGTATTGGCATGCATATTGCCCACCAAAATCGAGTTGACGGGGTCGCTTTCGCGTGCTGGTGTAGCCTGACGGAGCGAGGTGCGGAGATGGAAATCCGGGCGCGCTTGCAACTGGGTCAGCAGAGCGCGACCGACAAAGCCCGTGCTTCCTGTGATAAGGACTTTCACAGGCGTACATACTCCAATAGTTTGCGGGGATATTTGGACAGGATCTTGAACCAATTGGTGGAAATGCCATTGTCCCTGCAAGCGCGCAGCACCTCTTGGTTAAGTAGCAAAGTATTGCGCCATCCACGGGTGCTGACGCCGCCCATTTGCATGCGTACCAGAATTTCATTTTTGTGCTGGTATCGCACCTGTCCATTTTTGAACGCTCTGGCGATCCAGTCATAGTCTCCCGCAATCTTGAAATCCGTGCGAAAGGGCCCGACCCGCTCATAAATTTCTCTGCGTACGAAGAGCGCAGGGTGAGATGGCATCCAACCCCAGGCCAAACGGTCTGGCTTGAAGTGAGATGAGCTATACCGCCGCACTAGTTGTTCAGGCGCTTCTGCGCGAAAGAAGGCCACATCACCCATGAGTGCATCCAGATTTTCGTTCTGCATTTGCGCAGCGATACCTGCTAAAACATGGGTGTTCGCATAGCGGTCATCGGCATTGAGGAATGCAACCACATCCCCGGTTACCCTTTCCAAGCCCTTGTTCATAGCGTCGTATATGCCGCTGTCCGGCTCCGATACCAGAGTGCTGACGTGCTGGCCATGCTTCCGTATCTGTTGCAGCGTGGCGTCTGCAGAACCACCGTCGATCACGATATGTTCGATGCTGGGATGCGTTTGGGTGGCAACGGAGGCTAGTGTTGCTGCAATGGTGTCGGCGCTGTTATAGCAAACGGTGATGATGCTCAGTTTCACGGATGTCAGATTGGTTGCGTTGGGTCCAGCTCGTGCATCACCATGGCACGTGCAACTTCGCGCATCGACATGCTAGCCTTCCAACCCAGGTGCTGGAAGGCCTTGGACGCATCGCCGCAGCTATGGCGAATTTCTGTGGGGCGGAACAATTTTCGGTCTTGAATGACGTGGTCTTGCCAGTCCAGGCCCACCTGCTCGAAAGCGGTTTGCACGAATTCCTGCAGTGAGCTGGATATGCCGGTTGCGATCACAAAGTCCTGGGGGCTGTTTTGCTGCAGCATCCGCCACATGGCGTCCACATATTCAGGGCTCCACCCCCAGTCGCGGCGTATGCCCAAATCACCTAAAACCAGTTTGTCGGTAGCGCCACGTGCAATTGCAGCCACTCCTTGCGTGATCTTCCGGGTCACAAAGCGCGGGGGCCGTAGCGCCGACTCATGGTTAAACAAGATGCCATTGCAGGCAAACAGGCCATACGCATCCCTGTAGTTGGTTACCAGCCAATGGGCTGTGGATTTGGCCACCGCGTAGGGGCTGCGGGGTTCAAATCGGGTTTGCTCGGTCGCAGGCATTTCGCCCACATCGCCGAAGCATTCGCTGGAGCCCGCCTGGTAAAACCGAATGGGCAGATTCGTAAACCGGATGACTTCCAGTAAATTGATGGTGGCCGTCGCAATACTTTCTAGCGCCTCTGCGGGTTGCTCAAAAGACAGTCCTACCGACGTTTGGCCCGCCAGGTTGTAGATTTCTGTGGGCTGGCTCCGCACGATAGCTTGCAATACGCTGCGAAAGTCATTGGTGGCCATGGAGATGGTGGTGACCTTGTCCCTTATGCCCAGGCGTTGCAGGTTGGAAAAAGTCGATAGTTGAGCATCGCGGGAGGTACCCCAGACCTCATAACCTTTGGAGAGCAGCAGACGGGCTAAATAAGCCCCGTCTTGGCCGCCTATGCCACATATCAGCGCTCGCATTGGATTCGCGTTCCCTTATGGATTGCAATAACCTCTTTAACATATTTTTCCTGAAGATGCATTATTTTGAAATCCTTATAATCTGATGGGGATGCAAATGCTGCGCTGCAGGTTTTTTGAGTGTGAGAGTTTTTAAGAAAGAATAAATTTCATTATATGGTTTGTTGGGTTGTGGTGTGTAGCCAATTGAAAAATATTTTTTGATTATCAAAGCAAGCCCAAGCCGCATCGTGAAAGGCCTGAGGGGGGAGCCAGTATTCATTGGGAACTGGCGTGAATACAAAAGTTTTCTTTTTGTAAAATTCGCCTAGGTGGGCTGCTAGGCTATCTGCACTCACAATCAAGTCTGTTTCTGATATTTCATTTGTTAGATATTTAAAATTTCGAGGAACTCTTTTTGTCTTGAGGGGTTGAGGGACGTCGATGGACTCGCCTTCTAGTAGTAAAATATTGGTTGAAATTCCTTGCTTTATCAGGTTGTGATATGCACTCTCAATGACGTTTGTTGGTATCGTTTTTTGTGATATGCGACTGGACGGTATTATTAATGCTTTTTTGATTATTTTATTTTCTTTTTGAGTGGGTGGGTGTTTGAAGCTTTGATTTAATTCCTTGAAGATATTTTCGTATCCGGTGTATATGTTGCTTGATTTGGGCAGATCAATGTGCGGTATTCGCCCTGCAATTATTTTTTCCCTCCATTGTATTTTATCAAATATTAAATTGTTATTTTTGCATTTCTCGGCTAGAAGTTTGCGTAACTCGATTATGCTTTTTATTGCGGCTAATTTTCCTTTTTTTTTTATATCAAACGCTGCAGGTGTATCTGTATAGGAGCTGTTGCCTATGTAGTCAATATTTTTGAGAGGGTAAGTGGATTGTGCTAGTGCGCGCAGATGTTCTCCGGCAATTATTTTTATTTCATTGTCGGGCAATAGTTTTTCGCGTGCATGTACGGCGATAATAAAATCTCCGTAAGATTTGAGGGAAATCAAGGTGTTTAGCATGACTAATATCGTAACTCTTACCTAATGCTGCTAAGCGCTTGAAATGCGGCTTTGTATGATAATGATGTATAGCCTCGTGCCAGCCCAACGGAAATGGTTTGAGCGTGGGTGAGAGATGCATCGTCGAAAGAAGATACCCGATGCAATGCATTGGCTAAATTTTCGGCGGTCAAATGATGGATAATCCACCCATTGATTCCAGTTCTTACTAAATCATCTGTGGCACCTACCCAGCGGGAAGTGATTAAAAGGCATCCACTGGCAGCTGCTTCACAAACTACAGTGCCCCAGTGATCTTCTCGACTAGGTAATACTAGGCAGCGTGCTTCCTGCATTTTTTGCGCTGTTACCGTAGCTTGAGAGAAGCCTTCGAAAATAATACCGTCACCTTTGCATTTTTGATGCAATGGCCCATTACCCAGAATTCTTAAATTCCAGGATCCCCCATTTTTTCGATAAATCTGATAGGCTTCAAGTAAAACATCTATGCCTTTTCGTGGTATTAGCTGTCCTACAAAAAGAAATTCTTTTTGCCTATGGGTAATGGTCGTTCCTGCAGAATAAATTCCTTCATATGCTCCATAGTATCCTGTGAAAATCTTATCCGCAGGCATGCCTAAAAAACGCATTAATTTATTGGCAGAATGCCCAGGAACGAACGCTGCGTCGAAGTGCTGTTTCAGCCATATGCGAAACCAAACTGCGCCTAGCAGTTGCCGCATATTGCCTTTAAAACAATTGTCTACTGCGACCACAATTTTAGCACCCCGTTTTTTCATCCATCGATCAAAACGAAGCCATCCTTTGTGCGCCCAGCCTGTGTGGATAATGAAATTGCGGTCGGCAAATTCATGTCGTCGCTCCCAAATGTCGTCTGGTTTTTCAAGCCATTGAATTGGATGACCAAGTAGTTCCTCTAGTCCTTCAAAAGGAACTGCCGCCCTGGTTCCCAATAAAACCAGTTGATCCCCAAAAGTATCGGCTACTTTTTTTGTAAGTAAACCGCAGGGTGGAAAGCCTTCCCAGAAAATAAGCGGACGAAGGTCAGATGGCATTGTCAAATTATCACAAATTGTCACTTTGGTTTATTTAAAATTTATTTTGCTTTAAAATGATAAATTACGTAATCGCATGGGCCAAAAGGCCAGTAATTGCATTTTTAAAATTCGGGGTGCAAAAAATACATTTGATGCTACGACTGCAACGAATTGAGCTAATACAGAAACTATCGCTGAACCCTGTGCGCCCATGCGAGGTATCAGGAAAATATTTCCAAAAATACTTATTATTACTCCTAATGTCGTTCTGTACAGGTTTAGCTTTCCTAATCCCTCGTTGATCAACCACAGACTTTGCCCAACTCCCAAGAAGATAAAGATGTTGGAATAAATGTGAATGGAAAGAATGGACGTCGATTCGGAGTAATTTTGCCCATATAGAAGTTGAATGATTTGCTTTGAAAAAAATGTCATAAAAATAACAATCGTTACGGACATTGTAGCAAATATGCGAAATATTAAAAAAATGGCTTGCATATATGCCTGTTGATTTTCAAGTTTTTTTCGAGCAACATATGGGGCCAGTGCGGTGGCTAATGTGACAGGGATTACGTTCCATAGTTGTGATAGCGTGAGTGCAGCTGAATATAAGCCAAGTTGAGCTTCGCCTAGCATTTCACGAATCATGATTTGGTCAATTCGCATGTATATAAGGGCAGCCAATCCACTTAGCATAAATGGCCAAGACTGGCTCAATAATTCTTTTCTGCGCTGTTTGCTGATCGACCAAGCTAGAGTAGTCGGGAATTGTCGATAGGTGTTTGTTAGAGCCACTGCTAAAAATGCAGCATCAAGCAAAGCTGCCAATGCATATGTCCATAACGGGGCGTTCAGCGCAACAAATGCAATACGCATCGAGTTTGCAAGCGTGTAGGAAATTAGCTTGGAGATAACTGTTTTATGGTTTTTACCTTGGCACTGAAACCATAGATCAATGGTGTCTGTACTTTGAAATACGAGACTAGCGCCAATGATGGTAATCAGCATGAGTGCTTGACCATCTCCGGGGCGGAGAATCCAGATCAGGGCGATAGCAACGAGCCAGCACAGCAAGCCGGCTAACAGTCGTAAACAAAAAGTCGTGCCCAGAATTTCCGCTGCTTCGCTGGGATTACGCGCCAAGTCCCTTACAACAATACCGTCTAAGCCCAAATTGGCTATTCCTTGGAATAGCGCAATGAATGTAATTGCGTAAGCCAATTCGCCAAAAGCATGCGGACCTAAATGACGGGCAACCCATGCTCCGACTGTTAGAGCGAGTACAAATCGGATAAGCTTATCTAAGAGTAACCAGAGCGAGTTGCTTGCAAACTTGGATGCGGCAGGACGTTCTTTTAGATATTTTTTCAGAAAAGTTGGAAGTCGATCAAACCACTCCACTGGAGGCTTCAAGTAAGACATTGGGGCTTATGGTTTACAGCTGATTTCTTCAGTACCGCCACAAGGTTAGATGAAAACGACACGTTCACCCCACCCATGAAAAGGTGTTTAATGGCTGTGCCGATAACCCAACGGAAAGGAAGGCCTATCAGGATGGATATGCGTCGTTTGAGGCTGGCACTTTGTAGTGCTTGCACAGGGGATCTCAGTGAAATCACTTCGAAGCCAGCAAGTTGAGCGATTTGGCGCAGCATCATTTGGCCGATAGCGGTTCTGTGGGTAATGTCTCCATTTTGCAATGGTAAGGAAAAAGGATTGTCACCGTTAGGGAATCTAAATAAGAATAAGGTGTGACTGGTCGATATATTTGCCAATATCGTCAAAAAAGAAACCAGTGAGTCTCGGTCTATATGTTCTAGAACATCAAAAGCAGTAATGAGGTCATATGTTTTTTGCGAATCACCGGTAGGCAGGTTATGTATGCTTTCTGCTGCAGCATAGCCATGGGCATTCGCTCGCGCAACTAGCCGTGAGTTGACTTCAATGCCGTCGCATTGCCAACCGCGGCTACGACACCATCCTAAAAAGGATCCATTGCCAAAACCAATATCTAGAACGCGCAATTGCTGCTGCGATATTAGTCCCAATTGCTGGAGCTCAACTGTGTAATAGTTGCTTTGCTCTTGCGTGAAGGATGCAAAATTTGACGCCTCCCACCCTTGTGCAATTTCGTAATTCTCGTAATTCATGGATGCTCACAGAGGGCGGCGTTAATTGAGGTTGAATGGACACTGTGCGTTGCGTGCATCAACATGTTTGAGCTACGTTATGCTCAAAAATATCAGTTGACACAGGTTGGTAGTCGTTGACCAAAGATTGAAGAAGCATCTTGATTTGATTTGCTTGGTTGTTTTGTGATGCGAGCTTCAATTCATGGAGTTGGGGCTCCAATGCCTGCCAAGGAATGAATTCCTCCTGAGCCTTCATGATGCGTAGATGTTCCGTCGGCCTTGGGTTGTTTCCAATCAACAGTTCCTCATAAAGCTTCTCTCCGGGGCGCATTCCAGTGATGGTGATTTCTATATCACCATCAGGGTGGTCTTTATCTCGGACTTTTAATCCCGAGAGCGCGACCATGCGATGAGCCAAGTCCAAAATTTTTACAGGCTCTCCCATTTCCAGTACAAATACATCGCCGCCGTGGGCCATGGCGCTGGCTTGAAGTACCAATTGTGCGGCTTCGGGGATGGTCATGAAGTAGCGGGTAACCTCGGCGTGTGTGACCGTCAGTGGGCCTCCGAGCGCAAGTTGCTGTCTAAACAGCGGTACTACGCTACCACTAGATCCCAGTACATTGCCAAATCGCACCATCGCAAAGATAGTTTTGTTGATGGCAGAGACCGGGGAATTCGTGCATTGGGTGAAATGAACGGTAGGACATGCTGCGATGGCCTGCAAAACAAGCTCCGCAATGCGTTTGGTTGCCCCCATGACATTGGTCGGGCGTACGGCCTTGTCGGTTGAAACTAGTACGAAATGGCCTACCTCCAGTTCAACGGCTACACGGGCCATATTCAGCGTTCCAAACACATTGTTTAAAACGCCTTCTGTGGGGTTGCTCTCTACCAGCGGCACATGTTTGTACGCAGCCGCATGGTAGATGGTTGATGGACGATACTGAGCGCATATGTCCAACATGCGAGGGTAGCTGGTTACGCTACCGAGCGTCGGAATGATGTCAATGGTCTGGCCCAGAGTGGCAGAAAGAGCCTGTAGTTCTGAATGTATGGAATAAAGCCCGAATTCATTGTGGTCTACCAACACCAAGCGCGTGGGGCGTTGTACCAAAATCTGTCTACATAGTTCGCTGCCAATGCTACCCCCAGCCCCCGTTACCAACACCGTTTTATTTGTCAAGTTGCGGGCCAGAAGCGCGGGGTTGGGCGGTATGGGCTCTCTGCCCAAAAGATCTTCAATATCCAATTCACGAATATCTTGCACGGTGACGCGGCCGCTTGCCAGATCCGACATACCAGGCAGTGTGCGCACGTGCACAGGCAACTTTTGTAATGTTTGAAGAATTGCGTTGCGGCGCTCGCGTGTGGTGCTAGGAAGCGCTAGCAAGATGTCGGTGACGTCTTTTTGTTCTACCAGCTTCGGTATCTGTTCAGGCCTGTAGACGTGCACCCCGTTGATGCTGCGTTCTGTTTTGCCAGGATCATCGTCTACAAATCCCAGCAGGGTATACGTGCGTGTGCTTGCAAGAGCTGCGGCTGTTTGAACCCCGGCTTCTCCGGCTCCATAAATCAAAAGGCGTGCATTGCCACGGGCATCTGCGGGGCCTAATCCAGATAACCAGAACCGCGCCATGGCGCGACTGGTGCCTACTAACAACAAAAATATCAATGGTTGCAAGATGCCGATGCTGCGTGGAATTACTTCCCAGTGCATCCATTGCATCCATTGCAATGTGGTGAACAAGAAGAGTGCATATATCACCACTGCCGTTGCTGTCGCAGTTAATGCCGCCATGCCGGTATAACGAAAGATGGCGCGGTATAGCCCGAATCGTACAAAAATGGGTACCGCAAGAATAGGCGCCACCAAGTAGACAGCCCATTGAGCGCCCATGGGCCTGTGCAGGCTATCCAGTCTGAGCGTGAAGGCGATCCACATCGCCAGCAGACTCAAGACAATGTCCAGCGAGACGACGACTAGGCGCTTGGTTGAGCGTGGCCAGTTCAGGATGGACGGATGGTTTAGGAAGCGTGCAGGCATCAATGTGGTGGGGTATCTGAAAAACGCGTTTGTGCCAATACGTCAGTGACCAGCTCCAGGCGAAGCAAAGGACTATCGAGGGACATCAGATTGTGCTTGTCCAAGATTGGCAAAGGTAGTAGTTCACACCAGCGGTTGGCTACCCAACCGCAATCGTCCAACTGGTATGTGCCAGGTTGTGGTAACCAGCCACTGCCGGCGTTTCGGGTGTGCAACGTCTGTATCAATTGGTCCAGGCTCTTGGCGCTGTGCTGCAGATCGGGTGGAATGGGACTGGCGGTATCTTCAGCTATCAAGGTCACATCGGCCATCCAGAGGCCAAGATGCGATTGGTGCTGTGAGTCTATGCGAAAGCGTTGGCCTCCCTTGCAATCCAGCATGAGCAGTCCTGGCTGCAGCATTTGCAGTTGGGTGATGTGCGCCAGTACACCTACTGGATGGAAACGTTCAGCCGGTGCGGTGGGAGTACGCACTTCCGCGCCTTGCGCCAGCGAAACAACGCCAAAAGGCGTCCCCGTGCGATAGCACTCTCCAACCATATGAAGATAGCGGACCTCGAAAATGCGCAGCGGTAGTACACCTCCGGGAAAGAGCACGGTCTGTAGAGGGAAGAGCGGAATGTTTAACAAGACAGGCTATGCCAGCGTATGGTGACAGGCGCTATCATCCCACGAGCTCATATAGGCCCATCGCATGCTGTACCAAATCATCTCGTTTCTGCTGGAGGTCATTACTGGACTTTTTGGAGGAGCTTGCCTGTTGCGTTTGTATATGCAATACCAGCGCATCCCTTTTCGTAATCCTGTGGGCAGCATGGTTTTTTCTTTGTCCGATTGGATTGTGCTGCCGTTGCGGCGTGTTATCCCTGCATTGGGTCGGTGGGATTTGGCCAGTCTGGTCGCAGCGTTTTTGTTGAAGTTGCTGCAATTCGCGCTGTTGTGGCTGGTGTCAGGCAGTTTCGCGGGTTGGGCGGTTTTACCCTTGCTCGCCTTATTTGGCTTGGTGTCACTGTCGATCTCGGGACTGACGGGATTGCTGTTGGTGTACACCGTCATGTCATGGATGCAGACCCGAACACCCTTGTCTGAAGTGATTGAGCGCTTGTGCGTGCCGCTGCTTGCGCCTATACGGCGTGTTCTTCCGACCATGGGGGGCCTGGATTTGTCTGCACTGGTGCTGTTGGTGCTGCTGCAGGTGGCATCGATTGTCGTGGGCTACGCTTTGCCCGTGGTACTGGCCTATTTCTAGGCCAGTCTTGGATCAGACCACGGCGTCTGCAGGCTGCTTGAGCAGCATCGCCAAGGTGTGGGCGACGGTCTTGCGTAGGTCTTTGCGGTTGCAGATCAGGTCAATAGCACCTTTTTGTTGCAGAAATTCAGCCCGTTGAAAGCCCTCTGGCAGGGTCACTCGCACCGTGGATTCAATCACGCGGGGGCCGGCAAAACCGATCAAAGCCTTCGGTTCTGCTATCACCACGTCACCAACAAAGGCAAATCCGGCGCTGACACCGCCCATGGTCGGGTCGGTCAGCACACTGATATACGGCAGTCCTTTTTTGGCTAGACGTGTTAATGCTGCATTGGTCTTTGCCATTTGCATCAGGCTGAGCAGGCCTTCTTGCATGCGCGCACCGCCGGTTGCGGTGAAGCAAATGAATGGTACTTTTTGTTCAATGGCCGCGTGTACGGCACGCACAAAGCGCTCACCTACAACGCTGCCCATACTGCCGCCCATGAACTCGAATTCAAAACAAGCGACGACGGCGTTGATGCCGTGGATGGAGCCACCCATGACCACCAGTGCATCGGTTTCGCCGGTGTTTTCCATGGCCTCTTTGATGCGTTCCGTGTATTTGCGGCTGTCCTTGAACTTGAGTGGGTCGACGGGAACAACTTCTTGACCCAGTTCATAGCGGCCTTCGGCATCCAGAAATACGTTGAGCCGGGCGCGGGCGCCGATACGGTGGTGGTGACCGCAGCTGGGACAAACGTTTTGGTTCTGTTCCAGATCATTCTTGTACAGCACCGTTTCGCAGCTCGGGCATTTGATCCACAGCCCTTCGGGCACGCTGCGGCGGTCGGCCGGGTCAGAGCGCTGGATTTTGGTGGGAAGAAGTTTTTCGAGCCAAGACATAGGTGCAATCCTCAGGGAGGGGCGCCTCGCAACGCCCCTGGTTCACGGGGGGTGAATTATGCGTCCAACGCAGTGCGGATGTCCCGCAGGAAGTTTTCGGCCACGGGTACGACTTGATCGTGCGGCTGGTTTTCGATCAACTGGATGATCTTGCTGCCAATCACCACTGCATCGGCCACCTGGCCAATGGCGCGGGCGGTATTCGCATCGCGGATACCAAAGCCCACGCCGACCGGGATATGCACATGCTCGCGGATCCGCGGCAGCATGGCTTCAACAGCCGCCGTGTCCAGCGTGCCGGCACCGGTGACGCCTTTGAGCGACACGTAATACACATAGCCGCTGGCGACATGGGCTACCTGCTGCATGCGTTTCTCGGTGGAGGTGGGCGCCAGCAAGAAGATCAGGTCCATGTCGTGGGCTTTTAGCTTGGCCGCGAAGTCCACGCACTCCTCGGGTGGATAGTCCACCACCAGCACGCCATCCACACCGGCTTGTGATGCATGCGCAATGAATGCATCGTGGCCGTGTGCCTGGTCATAGCGCTCAACCGGGTTGGCGTAGCCCATCAGCACCACCGGCGTGTGGGCGTTTTGCTTGCGGAATTTCCGCACCATGTCCAGCACCTGTGCCATGCCAATGCCGAAGGACAAAGCGACATCGCCGGCCTTTTGGATCACCGGCCCATCGGCCATCGGGTCGCTGAAGGGCACCCCCAGCTCGATAACGTCGGCCCCAGCAGCGACCATGCCATGCATCAGCGCGGGTGTGATGTCAGCAAACGGGAAGCCCGCGGTAACGTAAGGGATCAGTGCTTTGCGCCCGTCTTTCTTGAGCTGGGCAAAGGTCGTGGTGATACGGCTCATACGGCCTCCTTCAGCGTGGTGCCTGCACCTTTGACGGTGAGGCCGCGCATCGATGGTCGGTCGTAAAAATCAGAACCCGACAGATCGGCTACCGTGCCAATATCCTTGTCGCCCCGGCCGGACAGATTCACCAGAATCGACTGGTCGGGTCGCATGGACTTGGCCAATTTCATCGCATAGGCAAAGGCATGGCTGGACTCCAGTGCCGGGATGATGCCTTCGGTGCGGCACAGGTAGTGAAAGGCTTCCAGCGCTTCCGCATCGGTGATACCGACGTATTCGGCACGGCCAATGTCTTTCAGGAAAGCATGCTCCGGGCCGACGCCGGGGTAGTCCAGGCCGGCACTGATGCTATGGGTTTCGGTCACCTGGCCGTTCGCGTCCTGCAGCAAATAGGTACGGTTGCCGTGCAGCACGCCAGGGCTGCCTTTTTGTAGCGATGCCGAATGCTTGCCCGACTCCAGACCTTCGCCAGCGGCTTCCACGCCTATCAAACGGGTTGCCGCATGGTCGATGTAAGGGTAGAAAATTCCCATGGCATTGCTGCCGCCACCCACGCAGGCGATGACTGCATCGGGCTGCTTGCCCGTGCAACCGGCCGCCGCCAGCATCTCAGGCATCTGCACTAGGCATTCGTTGCCAATGACGCTCTGGAAGTCGCGCACCATCATCGGATAGGGGTGTGGACCGGCCACGGTACCGATGATGTAGAAAGTGTTGTCCACATTCGCGACCCAGTCGCGCATGGCTTCGTTCAGTGCATCTTTCAGGGTTTTGCTGCCGCTTTCCACCGGGACGACGGTGGCGCCCAGCAGCTTCATGCGGTAGACGTTGGGGCTCTGGCGCTTCACGTCTTCGCTGCCCATATAGACCACGCATTCCAGGCCGTAGCGGGCGCAGATGGTGGCCGTGGCCACGCCGTGCTGGCCGGCGCCGGTTTCGGCGATGATGCGCGGCTTGCCCATGCGCTTGGCCAGCATGGCCTGGCCGATGGTGTTGTTGACTTTGTGGGCGCCAGTGTGGTTCAGGTCTTCACGTTTCAGGAAGATCTGCGCGCCGCCCATTTCCCGGCTGGTGCGGGCTGCGTGGTAGACCGGCGAGGGGCGACCGACGAAGTGCGCCAGTTCCGAGGCGAACTCGGCCAGGAAGGCCGGGTCGTGCTGGTATTGGGCGTAGGCGTCTTTCAGTTCTTCGATGGCATGGGTCAGCGTTTCAGAGACGAAACTGCCGCCGTAAATGCCGAAATGGCCTGAAGCATCAGGCTGCTGGTAAGTGGACATGGTGTGACTTTGCAAGTTGGGCGTCTGCCGCGCGCACAGCGGCGACAAACTGGTGGATTTTTTCAGCGTCCTTGATTCCCTTGGAAATCTCGACGCCGGAACTCACATCAACGGACAGCGACAGAGCGCGTGGCCGGACCTGCAAAATACCATCGGTCACGTTTGCAGGCGTGAGTCCACCACTTAAGACGAGGTGAGAGTTGACGCTTGGAGGAAGACGTGACCAATTGAATGTTTTTCCGCCGCCGCCGTATCCATCGACATGGGCGTCGAGCAGGATGGCTTGGGCTTTTGCGTAATCGGACGCGAATTTTACCAAGTCGAAGCTGCCACTGTCACCTAGGGGGATACGCGCTGCGCGCAGGAACGGGCGTCGGCCTTGTGCGCTGGCTTCCCAGCACTGCTCTGGTGTTTCTTCACCATGAAATTGGACTGTGGCGCAGGGTATATCTGCGCAGGCAGCTATCACATCTGTAGCAAGTGCATTCACGAATAACAACACAGGGGTGACGAAGGGCGGCATGCGTTTGGCCAGTTCCGCTGCGCGCTGGGGTGTTACATAGCGGGGGCTGGGTGGATACAGCACAAAACCGACAGCGTCGGCACCGGCGGCCACGACGGCATCCACGTCTTGTTCACGGGTCAGGCCGCAGATTTTGATGCGCGTGCGCGTTTGGAGGTTTGTCATGGCAGCCAATCAAAGGCAGGGGTACGGTCTGGCAAACCCCAGTGGGCAGGATACACCGGACCCATGAAGTACAGGCCATCAGGGGAAAACGTGGGTGCGGCGGCATTGCGGTTGCGTGCCGCCAGCACCTCTTGTATCCATTCCGGTGGCTGCTCCCCTTTGCCGATGACCAGCAGGCAACCCATCAGGTTGCGGATCATATGGTGCAGAAAAGCATTGGCTTCGAATTCGAATCGCCAGTACGCTCCGCGCCGAGAAATATCCAGGCGCATGAGTGTCTTGACCGGCGATAAGGCCTGGCAGCGTGCGGCACGGAAGGATGAAAAATCGTGTTCGCCCAGCAAGTATTGGGCAGCTTGCTGCATGGCGGTCAAATCCAGAGGCCGGAATACCCAGCCCACACGACCACCTTCCACACTGGGGCGCACCGGCGACTCCAGCAGGGCATAGACATATCTGCGGGCAATGGCACTGGCGCGGCAGTGGAAGCTATCGGGAACCTCTTGCGCCCATTGCACAGCGATGTCTCGGGGCAGCAAGGCGTTCACGCCACGCACCCAGGAGGCCGTGGGCCGTTGCAAGCGGGTGTCGAAGTGCACTACCTGCATCATGCCGTGCACGCCCGCATCGGTGCGACCCGCGCACAGAGTGGATACACGTTGCTGGGTGAAGCAGGCCAACGCCGCTTCCAGCTTGTCCTGTACCGTGTTGCCTGAGGGCTGGCTCTGCCAGCCGTTGTAAGGTTGACCGTTGTAACTGACGGCTAATGCCAGGCGCATGACCGGATCAACCCTGCATCACCGACCATGGCATCAAGACAGGCTGGCTAGGAATTGTTGTGCCTTGGCGCGCAGCGCGCCAGTAGCTTCTGCCAGCACTTCTTCGGCCAAGGCCCGGGCGCCATCTTCATCGCCGATGGAGTTGAACTCTTCGGCCAGCGACAGCTTGGTTGCTAATGGATCCCCGGCATCGGGCTCTTCTTCCGGCTCGGCAGGACTGGCAGGGGCAGGGGTTTCTTCCAGGTCCAGCGACAGCGATCCCATGTCGAATGGGATTTCGTTGCCATGGCTGGCCGGAGGGGCTGCTTCTAGTTCTGCCGTGGGCACCAGTTCGATGTCGAAGTCCAGGGCGTCCATGTCGGCCGGTGCATCAGGTAGGTCGAGCGCGGCAGGGACTGTCAGTGACGACACGGGGTCAAAGTGGTCCGCACTGCTATTGATTTCCGGGAAGGATGCAGCCGGAGGCTGTACCGTATCGGGCGGCAGCGTGCTGGGCGCATCCGTAGCCGCAGGACCGTTCTGCAGAAAGTCCAGATCGAGATCCAGGTTAGAGAACGCGTCCGGCGTGGATGGGGTCTGTGGGGTCTCCATGCGCGGCTCTACCAGACCAGCGGTGGCTGCGAGTGCGGCTACTGCAGCGGCCCCGTGGTACAGGGCGTTGTTCGGATCCAGATTGCGCCCCAGTTCGGCGATATGGTCCCATTCAGGACCCACTCCGCCGGTCAAGCCGTGCGCCTGGGTAGCCAGGGCAGTGAAGCTGCTCAAGTCCCGACGCTTGGCGTAGATGTCTTGCAGCTTGGCGTGGATGGCGACACGGCCCGGGTTGCTGCGCAAAGCTTCTTTGAGGATTTCTTCAGCTTGCAGGTCCCGGCCATAGGCCAGATAGACATCTGCTTCGGCGACCGGGTCCACGTCGCCCGCGGCGTCCAACTGGCTGGGCGAATAGGACATGGACGACGCAGGCGCATCCGCCGCGTTGGTGTCAATCCGTTGGCCGCCGCTGGCACCGAAGAAGGAGTCGGGCTGCAGCCGGCTTTCCAGAAAGGAGCTGTCAGCACTGGAGGCATTTTTACGTTTGCGTGAAAAGTACAGGCCAGCACCAGCAAGCAAGACGACTATGCCGGCCCCTAGGGGGGCTAGCGGGTTGTCCAGAAGGGCATTGAACCAGCCGTCCTCTTCTACAACGGCTGGGGCGGGCGGCGCACTAGCGGTTACGGCAGGCGCGGGTGCAGAGGCGGCAGGTGCAGTCGGAGCGGGTGCTGGTGCTGGCGTAGACACCGGCGTGCCTGGCTCAGAGGCTGCTGGTGCGGCCGACGCGGCGGGTGGAGCCGCTACCGGCACGGGCACGGTTACCGCGGGCATTTCTGCTGCTGCCTTGGCGGCACTGGCTGGCGGGGCTGCCGGTGTGGCTGGCGCAGGTGCGCTGGCGGAAGAAGCGCCCAGCTTGTTCAGGTCGGTGATGTTTTTGGACAGTTCGGCAACCCGTGCTGCGGCTTCTTTGGCAGCCTTTTCCTGGGCGATGGCGTCTTCCGTGCCTTTGCTATTTTTCAGTGCGCCTTTGGATAGCGTCAGCTTGTCGGGGACGGCGACGGAGGGTTTTTTCTCGCTGACTTCCGCCTGTACACGGCCACTGGCTTTGCGGTCGGCTTCTGCCGTCTGCACGGCGGGCACACCGCCGGCCAGCTTGCTGCGGAACTCGTTGAAGTCCCGGCTTTGTGCGTTGATGATTTGAGTGGCTTCCGGCGCGGGAGTCGCGGCGGCCTGGTCGCTGTCTGGCAGCTTGATGACTGCACCGGCCTTGACGCGGTTGACGTTGCCGTTGATGAATGCGCTCGGGTTGGCGCGCAACATGGCCACCAGCATCTGGTCCAGCGACACATTGGCGGGTTTGGTACTACCTGCAATCTTGCTGGCGGTGTCGCCCGCCTTGACCACTACCTGCTTTGCCTCGCTGGGGGCCGGCGCGGGCTTGGGGGCTGCGGCTACGGGTGGACGCGGCGTGACCGGGCGTACAGCTTCTGAATTGGCTGAAGGCGCCACTGCGGGTGCGCTGGGTGCAGCAACAGGCGCTGGTGTGGTGACTTGTGGAGCGGTCGCGGCAGTCGCGGGTGCTTGGCGCTGCGAAGGCGGGTCCAACAAAATGGTGTAGTCGCGCACGATCCGGCCCGAGGCCCAGTTCACCTGCAGGATCAGGTCCACAAACGGGTCGTTAACAGCGCGGTTGCTGTTCAGGCGTAACACCGAGCGGCCATCGGGGCGGCGCTGCAGTTGTATTTTCAGGTCGGTTAGCGCCGGGCTGTATTCCAGACCTGCCGCACGAAAGGCTTCTGGGGGGGCGATTTCGGGCCGCAGGCTGCTGGCTTCGTCGGTGGAGATATCCGGTAGCTCGATTTCCGCGCGTAGCGGCTCACCCAGGCCTGACAAGACGGTCATGCGTCCCAGTGACAAGGCGGCGGCATGATTGGCAAAACCCAGCAAAGTGGCTGCAACTGCAGCTGCAATTGCAGAGGTTCTCCAGCCACGCAAAGGCAGATTTTGGCCAGAGGGGCTAGAAGCGCGTTCAACCGACATATTCTTGTTCATCATTCGGGCATGTACTACGATACAAAAAAAGAAAAAGTACCATAGCATCAATGTCTTACGCAGACAAGTTGATGTGGGCTTTTACGGTTGAAGCATCGCGCGGCAGCGATGTTGCAATACCTTACATGTTACCAAACACGCGTGGCCTGCCCTAGACGAGCAGGCTATGTGTTGTGTTTACGCTTCCAGCAGGATACGCAGCATGCGGCGCAGGGGCTCGGCAGCACCCCATAACAGCTGGTCGCCGATGGTGAAGGCGCCCAGGTATTCGGGGCCCATGGCCAGCTTGCGCAGGCGGCCGACCGGGATACCCATGGTGCCGGTGACAGACACCGGCGTCAGGTCTTTCACCGTGGCCTCGCGGGTATTTGGCACCACGCGCACCCACTCGTTGTCCTGGGCGATCATGGCTTCGATGTCGGCCAGCGGCACGTCTTTTTTCAGCTTGAAGGTCAGTGCCTGGCTGTGGCAGCGCATCGCGCCCACGCGCACGCAGAAGCCGTCGACTGGCGTGATGGCGGTGCCGAAGCCCGGGCCTTGGCCCAGGATCTTGTTGGTTTCGGCGCCGCCCTTCCATTCTTCCTTGCTGGAGCCGTCGCCCAGGTCCTTGTCGATCCAGGGGATCAGCGAGCCGCCCAGCGGTGCGCCGAAGTTGGCGATCTCGGCAGCGCTCAGGTTCTGCTGCTTGGCCAGTACCTTGCGGTCGATTTCCAGGATGGCCGACTTGGGGTCGTCCAGCAGGGTACGGACTTCGGCGTTCAGCGTGCCGAACTGCGTCAACAGCTCGCGCATGTGCTGGGCGCCACCGCCGGATGCGGCCTGGTAGGTCATGCTGGTCATCCATTCGACCAGGCCGGCCTTGTACAGCGCGCCCACACCCATCAGCATGCAGCTGACGGTGCAGTTGCCGCCGATCCAGTTCTTGCCACCCTTGGCCAAGGCGTTCTTGATCACCGGCAGGTTCACCGGGTCCAGCACGATGATGGCGTCGTCGTTCATGCGCAGGGTGGAGGCCGCGTCGATCCAGTGGCCGTTCCAGCCGGCAGCGCGCAGCTTGGGGTAGACCTCGGAGGTGTAGTCGCCGCCCTGGGCGGTCAGAATGATGTCGCAGCGTTTGAGCGCGTCGAGGTTGTACGCGTCTTGCAGCGTGGTTTCGTTCTTGGCCTGCGCGGGGGCTTTGCCACCGGCGTTGGATGTCGAGAAGAACATCGGCTCGATCAGACCGAAATCGCCCTCGGCCTGCATGCGGTCCATCAGCACCGAGCCGACCATGCCGCGCCAGCCCACCAAACCTACGAGATTACCTACCTTCATCACATTGCCCTTTCAGAAAAATTGATTTTTCTTTTCCCGGCTCGTCGGGCCGGGAGGGGCGTGACGAACCGGGCTAAGTCTTAGCCTTTAATGGTCGTCTTGGTAATGGCAGCCACGACGGCATCGCCCATTTGCTGGGTGCCGACCTTGGTCGTGCCTGCCGAGTAGATGTCCGGTGTTCTCAGGCCTGCAGCCAGCACGGATTGCACTGCGGACTCGATACGGTCGGCAGCGTCGGCTTGTTGGAGGGAGAAACGTAACATCATGGCGGCGGACAGTATTGTAGCCAATGGATTGGCCACGCCCTTGCCGGCGATATCCGGCGCGCTGCCGTGGCTGGGTTCGTACAGGCCCCGGTTCTGCGCATTCAGGCTGGCGGAAGGCAGCATGCCGATGGAGCCGGTGAGCATGGACGCCTCGTCGGACAGGATGTCGCCGAACATATTGCCGGTGACGATCACGTCGAAGCTCTTAGGCGCCTTGACCAGCTGCATGGCGGCGTTGTCGACCAGCATGTGGTCCAGCGCCACGTCCGGGTACTGGGTGCCGATCTCGACCATCACGTCTTTCCACAGCTGCGAGGTTTCCAGCACATTGTTTTTGTCCACGCTGGTCACGCGCTTGTTGCGCTTGCGGGCGGCCTGGAAGGCGACGTGGGCGATGCGCTCGATCTCCGGGCGGCTATAGCGCATGGTGTCGAAGGCTTCTTCCGCACCGGGGAAATGTCCGTCCACGGCGATGCGGCGGCCGCGTGGCTGGCCGAAGTAGATGTCGCCGGTGAGTTCGCGGATGATCAGAATGTCCAGGCCGGACACCAGCTCGGGCTTCAGGCTGGAGGCGCTGACCAGCTGCTCGTAGCAGATGGCGGGACGGAAGTTGGCGAACAGGCCTAGGTTCTTGCGCAGGCCCAGGATGGCTTGCTCGGGGCGGAATTGGCGCTCCAGCTTGTCGTACTTCCAGTCGCCGACGGCGCCGAACAGCACGGCATCGGCTTCTTTGGCCAGTTTCAGCGTGGCCTCGGGCAGCGGGTGCCCGTGGGCATCAAAAGCGGTACCGCCGACCAGGGCGGATTCCATCTCGAAGGGCAGGTCGAGTACGTTCAGTACCTTGATGGCCTCGGCGACGATTTCGGTGCCGATGCCATCACCGGGGAGTACTGCGATTTTCATAGAGCTCATTGGAATTTATAAAAAATAGGCTGCCAGCGCAGATATCTCCTGCGCTGGCAGCTATGGATTTGATAGTGGACGGGCTTAGGCGCCAGCTACCGTGGTGTGGGCCAACCAGGGTTTGGTGGCTAGGCGTTCAGCCTCAAATGCCTTGATCTTGTCGGATTGCCGCAGGGTCAGGCCGATGTCGTCAAAGCCGTTCAGCAGGCAGTATTTGCGGAAGGCCTGTACCTCGAAAGGCAACTCTTCGCCCTGCGGCTTGACGATGACTTGGCGCTCCAGGTCCACCGTCAGCTGGTAGCCGGGGAAGGCCTGGCAGGCGTCGAACAGTTCGGCCACTTGCGCTTCGGGCAGCACGATGGGCAGCAGGCCGTTCTTGAAGCAGTTGTTGAAGAAGATGTCGGCATAGCTGGGCGCGATGATGGCGCGGAAGCCGTATTGGTCGATGGCCCAGGGCGCATGTTCGCGCGACGAGCCACAGCCGAAGTTCTTGCGCGCCAGCAGGATGGAAGCGCCTGCATAGCGTGGCTGGTTCAGCACAAAGTCGGGATTCGGCTTGCGGCTGGCCGGGTCTTGGCCGGGGAAGCCCGGGTCCAGGTAGCGCCATTCGTCGAACAGGTTCTGGCCGAAGCCGGTCTTGCGGATGGACTTCAAAAACTGCTTGGGGATGATTGCGTCGGTATCGACGTTCTCGCGGTCCATGGGGGCCACCAGGCCCTTGAGTACGGTAAATTTCTGCATGGTGAGGTGCGCCTTATTTGGAGATGTCTCGAATTTTTTCGCCAGCTTTCTCGACACCTTTGCCAGCGGCCGTACCGACCTCCTTAGCGTCTTGCTTGACGCCGGACCAAGTGTTGCAGCCAGACAGGAGCAGCAGGGCAGAAGTAGCAATCAGGGCGATGAATGTTTTCATGATGAAAAGCTCCAGAGAAGGGGTCAGCTGAATTTGCGGATATCGACGAAATGGCCGTGCACGGCGGCGGCGGCGGCCATGGCCGGGCTGACCAGATGCGTGCGGCCACCAGCGCCCTGGCGGCCTTCGAAGTTGCGGTTGCTGGTGGAGGCGCAGCGTTCGCCGGGCTCCAGCTTGTCTGCATTCATGGCCAGGCACATGGAGCAGCCGGGTTCGCGCCATTCGAAGCCGGCGGCCTTGAAGATCAGGTCCAGGCCTTCATGCTCGGCCTGCTCTTTCACCAGGCCGGAGCCGGGTACGACCATGGCCAGCTTGATGTTCTTGGCGACCTTCTGACCCAGCTTCTTCACCACGGCGGCGGCTTCGCGCATGTCTTCGATGCGGCTATTGGTGCAGGAGCCGATGAACACCTTGTCGACGAAGATGTCGTTCAGGGCCTTGCCGGGTTGCAGGTTCATGTAGGTCAGCGCGCGCTCGATGGCGCCGCGCTTGTTGCTGTCTTTTTCCTTTTCAGGATCGGGCACGCGGCCGTCGATGCCCAGCACCATCTCGGGCGAGGTGCCCCAGGTGACCTGCGGAATGATCTGGCTGGCGTCCAGCTCGACCACGGCGTCGAAATGCGCGCCGGGGTCGCTGTGCAGGGTGCGCCAGTAGGCGGCAGCGGCATCGAATTCGACGCCCGTGGGGGCCAGCAAACGGCCTTTGACGTAATTGACCGTCTTCTCGTCCACCGCCACCAGGCCGGCGCGGGCGCCGGCTTCGATGGCCATATTGCAGACGGTCATGCGACCTTCCATGCTGAGTGCGCGGATGGCCGAGCCGGCGAATTCGATGGTGTAGCCGGTGCCGCCTGCCGTGCCGATCTTGCCGATGATGGCCAGCACGATGTCCTTGCCACCGCAGCCCTTGGGCAGCGTGCCTTCTACCTTGACCAGCATGTTCTTGGCCTTCTTGGCCAACAGAGTTTGCGTGGCCATCACGTGCTCGACTTCGCTGGTGCCGATGCCGTGGGCCAGTGCGCCAAAGGCGCCGTGGGTGGAGGTGTGCGAGTCGCCGCAGACCACGGTCATGCCGGGCAGGGTAGCGCCGTTTTCAGGGCCGATGACGTGCACGATGCCCTGGCGTTTGGACATGAACGGGAAGTAGGCCGCCGAGCCGGATTCGGCGATATTGGCGTCTAGCGTGGTGATCTGCTCTTTGCTGATCGGGTCGGTGATGCCGTCGTAGCCCAGCTCCCAGCCGGTGGTTGGGGTGTTGTGGTCGGCGGTGGCGACGATGGAGCTGATGCGCCAGACCTTGCGGCCGGCCTGGCGCAGGCCTTCGAAGGCCTGCGGGCTGGTCACTTCATGGACCAGATGGCGGTCGATGTAGAGGATGGTCGTGCCATCGTCTTCGGTGTGGACGACGTGTTCGTCCCAGATCTTGTCGTACAGAGTGCGTGCCATTTGTGCTTCTTTCGTGGAACTTAATTTTATGCTTCTGGCCGGGGGCTGAGGTGGTCCAGCAGCAGGCGGGCGGTGACGGGCAGGGTGGAGAAATCGCGCGCCACCAGCTCGATCTGGCGCGTAGCCCAGCTGTCGTTCAGGGGCACTGCGACCAGCTGGCCGGTGCCGCGCATCAGCTCGAACGCGCGCTGCGGCATCACGCCAATGCCGAGACCATTGGCGATCATGCGGCACATGGCGTCTAGTCCGGCGACGTGGATGCGCAGCTTGATGCTGCGGCCCTGGGCGGCGGCGGCGCGGTGCATGGCCAGGTAGATCGAGCTGGTGGCATGCAGGCCGACGTGGTCGAAATCCAGGGTGTCTTCAAAATTGATAGCGGCCTGTGCAGATAAAACGTGCGCTGCAGGCACTATCAAGGCCAAATTGTCTTGCCGGTAGGCGCGGGTTTGCAATGTACCCACGCCGTCGGCGGTGTTGCAGATGCCCAGGTCGGCCGCGCCTTCCTGCACCGCGCGAATCACTTCGGAGCTGAGGTGTTCCTCCAGGTCGATTTTTACCTGGGCATGCTCGCGCACAAAAGTGCCCAAATCTTCGGGCAGGAACTGCACCACGGCGGAGATGCTGGCGTGGATACGCACATGGCCGCGCACGCCGAACGCGTACTCGCTGAGCTCACCCTGCATCTTCTCTAGGCTGTAGAGCATGGAGCGCGCGTGGTGCAGCAGGCTTTCGCCGGCCGGGGTCAGGTCCACGCCGCGCGCGTGGCGTACCAGCAAAGGTGTGCCCAGCGTGGCTTCCAGGTCGCTCAGGCGCTTGCTGACGGCGGAGGCGGCAATGAATTCCCGTTCCGCCGCGCGGCCTATGCTGCCGAGCTCACACACCGCTACAAACAGCTGTAGCGAGGTGAGGTCCATGCGGCGGGCAAAGTTGCGTTCGGTGGGTTGCATCGGGGTTGGGCATCGCTGTAGGCGATGGCTAGCTATTTTCCTGCTTTTGAATTGGCTTTGCCTTCTGTATTGGCGATGGCTGCCATCGCGTGCATGCGACACGGAATTTATATGTTTTATGGCTCTAGCGCACGTATTACATGCGCTGGCAGCTATCTAAAGTGTAGCAATCTCGGCAGGCATGAAAAAACCCGCCGGCATTGCTGCAAGGCGGGTTTCTGAGGGGCTGCGTGGATTAACGCGAAGCGATGGGCTTGACGTTGCGAGCTACCGAGCCGGTGAACAGCTGGCGTGGGCGGCCGATCTTGTACTCGGGGTCGCCGATCATTTCATTCAGCTGGGCGATCCAGCCGGAGGTGCGGGCCAGGGCGAACACGGCGGTGAACAGCGGCGTGGGGATGCCGATGGCGCGTTGCACGATGCCGGAGTAGAAGTCGACATTCGGGTAGAGCTTGCGCTGCACGAAATAGTCGTCTTCCAGGGCGATCTTTTCCAGGGCCATGGCCAGCTTGAACAGCGGGTCGTTTTCCAGGCCCAGCTCGGCCAGCACTTCCTTGCAGGTCTCTTGCATCAGCTTGGCGCGCGGGTCGTAGTTTTTGTACACGCGGTGGCCAAAGCCCATCAGCTTGACGCCGGAGCTCTTGTCCTTGACCTTTTCCATGAACTCGCCGACCTTGGCCACGCCGCCCATTTTCTGGATGTCTTCCAGCATGTTCAGGCATGCTTCGTTGGCGCCGCCGTGGGCGGGGCCCCACAGGCAGGCCACACCGGCCGCAATGGCTGCGAACGGGTTGGTGCCGGAGGAGCCGCACAGGCGTACGGTGGAGGTGGAGGCGTTTTGTTCGTGGTCGGCGTGCAGCGTGAAGATACGGTCCAGGGCGCGTTCCAGCACGGGGCTGACCTTGTATTCTTCGCAGGGCGTAGCGAACATCATGTGCAGGAAGTTGCCGGCGTAGCTCAGCTCGTTCTTGGGGTACATGTAAGGTTGGCCAATGGTGTACTTATAGGCCATGGCGACCAGCGTTGGCATCTTGGCGATCAGGCGGATCGCGGCGATTTCGCGGTGCTGCGGATTCGTGATGTCGGTGCTGTCGTGGTAGAAGGCCGACAGGGCGCCGACCAAGCCGGTCATGATGGCCATGGGGTGGGCATCACGGCGGAAGCCGCGCAGGAAGAACTGCATCTGCTCGTTGACCATGGTGTGGTTGGTCACGAGCTTGGTGAAGTCGGCTTTTTGGGTGGGGTTGGGCAGCTCACCGTACAGCAGCAGGTGGCAGGTTTCCAGGAAGTCGCAGTTGGTGGCGAGTTGCTCGATGGGGTAGCCGCGGTATAGCAGCTCGCCCTTGTCGCCGTCGATGTAGGTGATGGCCGACTGACAGGATGCGGTAGACAGGAAGCCCGGGTCGTAAGTGAACATGCCGGTTTGGGCATACAGCTTACGGATATCGATCACGTCGGGACCCACGTTGCCGTGGTACACCGGGAGGTCCACACTCGGGCTGCCGTTACTGAACGACAGGGTGGCTTTATTGTCAGCTAGTTTCATTTTTACCCTTTCAGCGGTTTCTCAACATACTCAAAACTTCGTGCACGTCGCTGCGGTCCAGCGCGGGCTCTACCTGGTCAAGTGGCTTACGCGCCAAATGCAGATCCAGCAGATCGTTGTCACTCAGCTCCATTAGATCGCTCAAGGCTTTCCCTTGACTGACGGTCAGGCTATCGGCGTATTTCTGGAAAAACTGGTCGATATAGAGATCGTTCTCCAGCAGACCACGCCGGCAGCGCCAGCGTAGTTTGCTCAAGGCACGCTCGTCGAGCAACTCCGAGCCGGCGGCCAGGGCCGCAGGCGGGGTGGAGTGGGAAAGTGGTTGCACCAATAAGCCTTAGACGGCGCGGCGGACCATCAGTTCCTTGATCTTGCCAATCGCTTTGGTAGGGTTCAAGCCTTTGGGGCAGACGTCCACGCAGTTCATGATGGTGTGGCAGCGGAACAGGCGGTATGGGTCTTCCAGGTTGTCCAGGCGGGCAGCGGTGCTGTCGTCGCGGCTGTCGGCGATGAAGCGGTAGGCTTGCAGTAGGCCGGCGGGGCCGACGAACTTGTCTGGATTCCACCAGAAGCTGGGGCAGCTGGTTGAGCAGCTGGCGCATAAGATGCACTCGTACAGGCCGTTCAACTCTTCGCGTTCTTCCGGGCTTTGTAGGCGCTCGCGCTCGGGCGCCAGGCTTTCGTTCACCAGGTAAGGCTTGATCGAGTTGTACTGCTTGAAGAAGTCAGTCATGTCCACGATCAGGTCGCGGATGACAGGCAAGCCGGGCAGCGGCTTGAGCACGATAGTGCCCGGCAGCGTCAGCATATTGGTCAGGCAGGCCAGACCGTTCTTGCCGTTGATGTTCATGGCGTCGGAGCCACACACGCCTTCACGGCAGGAGCGGCGGAACGACAGCGTGGGGTCTTGTTGCTTCAGCTTGACCAGTGCGTCCAGCAGCATGCGTTCATGGCCGTCGAGTTCGATCTCGATGGTCTGCATGTAGGGCTTGGCATCGGTGTCCGGGTCGTAGCGGTAGATTTGGAATGTACGTTTTGTCATTTTTCTATCCTTAGAAGGTACGGACCTTGGGTGGCACGCTGTCCACGGTCAAAGGCTTGAGGTTCACCGGCTTGTAGTCCAGGCGACTGCCTTCGCTGTACCACAGGGTGTGTTTCATCCATTCCTTGTCGTTGCGGCCGAGTGGGAATTCGGCGTGGTCGGCCGGGTGTTCGTAGTCGTACACCGTATGGGCGCCACGGCATTCACGACGGGCGGCGGCGGAGACGATGGTGGCTTGCGCGACTTCGATCAGGTTGTCCACTTCCAGCGCTTCGATGCGCGCCGTGTTGAAGATCTTGGACTTGTCTTTCAGCGTGATGCTGGCGACTTGCTTACGGATTTCGGCAATCTTTGCCACGCCTTCGTCCATGCTGGCCTGGGTGCGGAACACGCCGGCGTGCAGCTGCATCGCTGCGCGGATGTTGCCTGCCACGTCTTGCGAGTAGGTGCCGTCGGTCGAGGCTTCGAGCTGGTTCAGGCGCTCCAGAGTGCGGTCGGCCGCGTTTTCCGGCAGGGGCTTGTGCTCCTTGCTGTTCTTGGCGAATTCCACGATGTGGCGGCCAGCGGCCTTGCCGAAGACCAGCAGATCAAGCAGCGAGTTCGTGCCCAAGCGGTTGGCGCCGTGTACGCTGACGCAGGCGCATTCGCCCACGGCGTAGAGGCCATTGACCACGGAGTTGTTGATGCCGTCTTTTTGCTCCACGACCTGGCCGTGGATATTGGTTGGCACGCCACCCATTTGGTAATGGATGGTGGGCACCACGGGAATCGGTTCCTTGGTGATATCCACGTTAGCGAAGTTGACACCGATCTCGTACACCGAGGGCAGGCGCTTGTGGATGGTGTCGGCACCCAGGTGGTCCAGCTTGAGCAGGATGTAGTCTTTGTTCGGACCGCAGCCACGGCCTTCCTTGATTTCCTGGTCCATGCAGCGCGATACGAAGTCGCGCGGTGCCAGGTCCTTCAGTGTGGGCGCGTAGCGCTCCATGAAGCGTTCGCCATTGCTGTTCAGCAAGATCGCGCCTTCGCCGCGGCAGCCTTCGGTCAGCAGCACGCCGGCACCGGCCACGCCGGTGGGGTGGAACTGCCAGAACTCCATGTCTTGCAAGGCAATGCCGGCACGTGCCGCCATGCCCAGGCCGTCGCCGGTGTTGATGAAGGCATTGGTGGAGGCACCGAAGATGCGGCCAGCACCACCGGTGGCCAGCAGCACGGTTTTGGCTTGCAGGATGTGCAGGTCGCCGGTTTCCATTTCCAGGGCAGTTACGCCAACCACATCGCCCGCGGCATCGCGGATGATGTCCAGGGCCATCCATTCGACGAAGAAATTGGTCTTGGCCTTGACGTTTTGTTGGTACAGCGTATGCAGCATGGCGTGGCCGGTGCGGTCGGCCGCGGCGCAGGCGCGTTGCACGGGCTTTTCACCGTAGTTGGCGGTGTGGCCGCCGAACGGACGCTGGTAAATCGTGCCATCGGGATTGCGGTCGAACGGCATGCCGAAGTGTTCCAGCTCGTACACCACCTTGGGGGCTTCGCGGCACATGAACTCGATCGCATCTTGGTCGCCGAGCCAGTCGGAACCCTTGATGGTGTCGTAGAAATGGTAGTGCCAGTTATCTTCCGACATATTGCCCAGCGAGGCGCTAACGCCGCCTTGGGCGGCCACGGTGTGGCTGCGGGTGGGGAAAACTTTGGACAGCGAGGCCACGTTCAGGCCGGCCTTGGACAATTCGAGGGCTGCGCGCATACCGGAACCGCCGGCACCGACGATCACGACATCAAATTTGCGCTTGGAAATGTGGGCTTTGGTATAGGTCATTTTTATTTCTGCGTGGGTCAAACGGGTATCACAGACGCCAGAGCACTTGAATGGCCCAGCCAGCGCAGCCAACCAGCCAGACGATGGTGAAAATTTGCAGCAATAGGCGCAGGCCGACATGGGCGGTCACATAGTCCATCAAGACGTCACGCATACCGACCCATACGTGGTACAGCAAGGCAATGATGACCGAGAAGGTGACGATCTTCATCCATTGCGCTGCAAAGATGCCGGCCCACAGGTCGTAACCGATAGGGCCTTTGGCGATCAACAGCTGGGCCAACACGGCCACGGTGAACAGGGCCATGATGCCCGCAGTGACGCGCTGTGCCAGCCAGTCGCGCAAGCCATAGTGCGCGCCGACGACAACGCGTTTAGATCCGTATTTAACCGACATGGTGGAGTGCTCCGGGGTGAATTAATACAGGCCGAACAGCTTGGCTGCCAGCACGACGGTTAGCCCCAGGCTGATGGCGAGGGTGAACTTGGCGGACTTGGCGCCAAACTCCTTGGTGACCGCGTCATGGTGGGTGTCCATCCACAGATGGCGCAGACCGGCAGTGAAATGGTGCAGGTAGGCCCAGATCAGCGCCAATGCCACCAGTTTGAAGATGAAGCCTGGTACGAATCCTGCTCCGATATTGAACACGGCTTTGAATTTTGCAAACGAGATTTCGCTGGAAACCGAGGTGTCAAACATCCAAATGATGAAGGGCATCAACAGGAACATGATGACGCCGCTGACGCGGTGCAGGATGGATACCCAGGCTGCCGGTGCCATGCGATAGGTCGGCAGGTCCGTGAGGGCGTTGATGTTGCGAAATTCAGGTCGTTTTGTTTTCAGGGGGGAGGCAAGCTCGGACATAAATGCGCTTTCGTGGAGGTAACAGGCTGTAATTATTCGAACAAGTGCAACCTAAAATTCTATTGCAATGCAGCATAAGAACCTTTGCTGTATCGGAATAGGCTTCAACTTGCTTCAACTTAACTCATTGCGGTAGTGGTGCGATTCCGTGTTGTAGAGGCCGCGCCGTAACTCCATGGGAACATCGTTGTAGGTGTAAGCGACCCGCTCCACGCACAGCAAGGGGGCGGCAGGCCCCACTTTGAGCAGGCGGGCCTGGTCGATCTCCGGGTTGACCGCGCGTATTTTTTCCTCGGCCCGTACCATGCGCACGCCAAATTCGGTTTCAAACAATGCGTACATCGGGCCACGGTAGCCGGCCAGGCGCTCCATGGTCAAGCCCTTGAACGGTACACCCGGCAGCCACAAGTCGTCCAGGATGGTCGGTATAAATTCCCCATTGCGTTTGAAGGACAGCATGCGGCGCACATGCAGCACCGCGTCGCCGCTGCGCAGACCCAGTGCCTTGGCTACGTCGGCGGAGGCACGCTGGCGCTTGCAGTCGATGATGTCGCGCTGGGCCGGGCCTTCGCTCTGGATGTCACCCTGGTCGGGCATCAGCTTCAAGAAGCGGTACTGCACATGCTGTTCGGCATGGGTTGCGACAAAAGTGCCTTTGCCCTGGCGGCGCACCAGCAGGTTATCGGCCGCCAATTCGTCAATGGCTTTGCGCACCGTACCTTGGCTGACGCGATAGCGTGCCGCCAATTCCATTTCGCTGGGGATGGCTTCGCCCGGTTTCCACTCGCCGGCCTGCAGACTTTGCAGAATGAGTCCCTTGATCTGCTGGTAGAGCGGGCTGAATGCCGGTGTCAGCGTTGGTGCAATGCTGGCACTGGCGTCACTGGCCGCCGGTGCTGGATCGACGGCGATGGCGGGTGTGTGGGTCATTGGCAAACTGGGGTGGTGTGAGCAAATGCGTAGGGATGAAACAATCCGAATCATATCTTATATAAGACATAAGACAAATTGACGTTTGCGGGTTTTCGAGAGTAAACTCCATGGCTGTTTGTGTCGCACCCGGCGACTGGCATGGGTGTGCGGTCCAACCTCGTTTTTCAACACTTCCTGGAGTCTTCCCCATGAGCAAAAAGCCTGTTCGCGTTGCCGTCACCGGTGCCGCCGGTCAAATCGGTTACGCCATTCTGTTCCGCATCGCCTCCGGCGAAATGCTGGGTAAAGACCAGCCTGTGGTGTTGAGTCTGCTGGAAGTGCCTGTTGAGAAGGCCCAGCAAGCGCTGCAAGGCGTGATCATGGAATTGCAAGACTGCGCCTTCCCCTTGCTGGTGGGCATCGAAGCGCACAGCGACCCCCTGGCTGCATTCAAGGACGTGGACTACGCATTGCTGATCGGTTCGCGCCCCCGCGGCCCAGGCATGGAGCGTGCCGAACTGCTGGCCGTGAACGCCGAAATCTTCACCGCCCAAGGCAAGGCCTTGAACGCTGTAGCCAGCCGCAACGTCAAGGTGCTGGTGGTCGGCAATCCTGCCAACACCAATGCCTACATCGCCATGAAGAGCGCGCCGGATCTGCCACGCAAGAACTTCACCGCCATGCTGCGCCTGGACCACAACCGTGCTTTGAGCCAGATTGCCGCCAAAACCGGCAAGGCCGTGGCCGATATTGAAAAGCTCACTGTCTGGGGCAACCATTCGCCCACGATGTACGCCGACTACCGTTTCGCCACCATCAACGGCGAAAGCGTCAAGACCATGATCAACGACGAAGTCTGGAACAAAGACACCTTCCTGCCCACCGTGGGCAAGCGCGGCGCGGCCATCATCGCCGCCCGCGGCGTGTCTTCCGCTGCCTCGGCCGCCAATGCAGCCATCGACCATATGCGCGACTGGGCGCTGGGTACGAATGGCAAGTGGGTCACCATGGGCATCCCGTCGGACGGCCAGTACGGCATCCCCCAGGACACCATGTTCGGCTTCGCCGTGACCTGCGAAGGTGGCGAATACAAGGTTGTGGAAGGTCTGGAAGTCGACGCGTTCTCGCAAGAGCGTATCAACGTCACGCTCAAAGAGCTGCAAGACGAGCAAGCCGGCGTCGCCCACCTGCTCTAAGCCAGCATGCTGCATCCGCGTCAAGTTCTGCTGGGTGCCCAGGCTGCGGAGGCTTTCCTCCCGGTCTGTGACCACTACAGCGGTGTTGAAGCGCGGATGCGCAAAAGCCTGCAGTTGCAGGCCGAAATGACGGAAGAGTTCGGCGCCTGCGTTTTCGACGTGACGCTGGACTGCGAAGATGGCGCGCCCGCTGGTGGCGAGGCCGAGCATGCTGCCATGGTGGTGGAGCTGGCTTTGGCTGCACCGGCGTCTGCCCGGGTGGCGGTGCGGGTGCATGCGGTGGACCATCCGTCGTTTGCCCAGGACATGGCCC
The DNA here is from genome assembly GCF_059415605.1 of Rhodoferax sp. GW821-FHT10B06. Classification (NCBI taxonomy): domain Bacteria; kingdom Pseudomonadati; phylum Pseudomonadota; class Betaproteobacteria; order Burkholderiales; family Comamonadaceae; genus Rhodoferax; species Rhodoferax sp. GW821-FHT10B06. The sequence goes on from NZ_JBWKNO010000004.1 coordinate 388,669, forward strand.
TGATTGCCGGCCAGGCCGGCCACCGCTTGTGCCACGTGATGGTGCCCAAGATCGAATCCGTGCACGATATTGACGTGGTCGAAAAGGCACTCCAGCGCACATCTTCTGTGCATGTGCCGCTACAAGTTTTGATTGAGTCTCCGGCGGCGGTACAACGCGCCTTCGAGATTGCAGCGCATCCGCGGGTGCAGTCCCTGAGTTTTGGCCTGATGGATTTTGTGTCCAGCCATGGCGGAGCCATTCCTGCGGATGCGATGGGGGTCGAGGGGCAATTTACCCATCCGCTGGTGGTGCGGGCCAAGCTGGAAATTGCATCCGCCTGCCATGCGTATGGCAAAGTGCCGTCGCATTGTGTGGTGACCGAATTCAATGACACCTGGGCGCTGCAGGCTGCAGCCCGGCGCGCGGCACAAACACTGGGTTTCACCCGAATGTGGAGCATCCATCCTGGCCAGATTCGCCCCATTCTGGAGGCGTTTTCGCCATCGGAGTCTGAAGTGGACAAAGCCGCTCGCATCATCGAGGCGGCCGTGCGTGCCGAATGGGCGCCTATTTCCTTTGCCGGGCAACTGCACGACCGCGCAAGTTATCGATATTTTTGGCAGGTACTAGAGCGCGCCCATAGAACCGGGCGCCACCTGCCTTCCGAAATGGCCGGATATTTCCAGCCATCCCACTCTCCTGTTCAATTGGAAAACGTATGAAATTAGTTCTGTCTGCGGCTGCGTGCCTGCTCTCCGTCAGTTTGGTCTGGGCGCAAGACGTGCCCAAATCCACCAAGGCTGCACCCAAGCCCACCAGCAGCCGCCAGCAGCTCAAGTCGGCGGCCAAGAATGTTGCTGCCGGTATTGAAGCCGCTGAAGCTGCCCTGACGCCTGCGGAAATGGCGATTGCCGAACGTGTGCAAGTCGGGGCTGTGCCTTGTGAGTTGGGCACCGTCGTGAACCTGGTTGCCGATCCCAAATACCCGGGTTACTTCAATGTCCAGGTCAAGTCGCTGAAGTACCGGATGTTCCCGGTGGAAACCAGCACCGGCGCGATCCGTCTGGAAGACAAGAAGGCTGGTGCCGTGTGGCTGCAGTTGGCCAACAAATCCATGCTGATGAATCAGAAACTGGGCCAGCGCCTGGCTGACGAATGCATGAGCCCCGAACAGGTGGCTGTGGCCGAGGCCTTGAAGAAGCTGCCGGCGCAAAGCATGTTTGCGCCAGCGGCACCCGTAGAGACGGCCACCAAATAAATCGAAATTTCTAGTTTTACCCCACGATTTTTGAACCAGGAGAAAACCATGTTGCAAGCCTATGCCGCCCATGTAGCTGAGCGCGCCGCCCTCGGCATTCCCCCGCTCCCCCTGTCTGCCAAGCAGACCGGCGAGTTGATCGAACTGCTGAAGAACCCACCCGCAGGCGAAGAAGCCAATCTGCTGAATCTGATCACACACCGCGTTCCAGCTGGCGTGGACGATGCCGCCAAAGTGAAGGCCAGCTACCTGGCAGCCGTGGCCCATGGCACTGAAAAATGCCCGCTGATCTCGCGTGAAAAAGCTACTGAACTGCTGGGCACCATGCTGGGCGGCTACAACATCAGCCCGATGATCGACCTGCTGGACGACTCCGCCGCCTCGGTGGCCGCGGCCGCCGCCGATGGTCTGAAGAAAACCCTGCTGATGTTCGACCAGTTTCATGACGTGCAGGAAAAGGCCGAGAAGGGCAATGCCCACGCCAAGGCTGTGCTGCAAAGCTGGGCCGATGCCGAATGGTTCACCAGCCGCCCCGAAGTGCCCAAGAGCATCACCGTCAGCATCTTCAAGGTGGCCGGCGAAATCAACACCGACGACCTGTCGCCCGCGCCCGATGCCTGGAGCCGCCCCGACATTCCGCTGCACGCTTTGGCGATGCACAAGAATGCCCGCCCCGGCATCACCCCCGAAGAGGATGGCAAGCGCGGCCCCGTGAAGTTCCTCGAAGACCTGCGCGCCAAGGGCAACCTGGTCGCCTATGTGGGCGACGTGGTGGGTACCGGCTCCAGCCGCAAGTCCGCCACCAACTCGGTGCTGTGGTTTACCGGTGAAGACATTCCATTCGTGCCGAACAAGCGTTTCGGCGGCGTCTGCCTGGGCGCCAAGATTGCCCCGATTTTCTACAACACCATGGAAGACTCCGGCGCGCTGCCGATCGAGCTGGACGTGAGCCAAATGGCCATGGGCGACGTGGTCGAACTGCTGCCCTATGAAGGCAAGGCCCTGAAAGACGGCAAGGTGATTGCCGAGTTCAAGTTGAAGAGCGAAGTGCTGTTCGACGAAGTGCGCGCCGGTGGCCGTATTCCGCTGATCATCGGCCGTGGCCTGACCGCCAAGGCGCGCGAAGCGCTGGGTCTGCCCGTCAGCACCCTGTTCCGCCTGCCGCAAAATCCGGCCGATACCAAGAAGGGTTTCACGCTGGCCCAGAAGATGGTTGGCCGCGCCTGCGGCCTGCCTGCCGGCCAGGGCGTGCGTCCGGGTACCTACTGCGAACCCAAGATGACCTCGGTCGGCTCGCAAGACACCACCGGCCCGATGACCCGCGACGAGCTGAAAGACCTGGCCTGCCTGGGCTTTAGCGCCGACCTGGTGATGCAATCCTTCTGCCACACCGCCGCTTACCCCAAGCCGGTGGACGTGAAGATGCACCACGAACTGCCCGACTTCATGAGCACCCGTGGCGGCGTGCCCCTGCGTCCCGGTGACGGCATCATCCACAGCTGGTTGAACCGCATGCTGTTGCCCGACACCGTCGGCACCGGCGGCGACAGCCACACCCGTTTCCCCATCGGCATCAGCTTCCCCGCCGGCTCCGGCCTGGTGGCGTTCGGCGCGGCCACCGGCGTGATGCCTTTGGACATGCCTGAGTCGGTGCTGGTGCGTTTCAAGGGCGAAATGCAGCCTGGCATCACCCTGCGTGACCTGGTGAACGCGATTCCGCTGTACGCCATCAAGGCCGGTCTGCTGACCGTGGCCAAGCAAGGCAAGAAGAACATCTTCTCTGGCCGCATCTTGGAAATCGAAGGTCTCCCGAACCTGAAGGTTGAGCAAGCGTTTGAATTGAGCGATGCCTCGGCCGAGCGTTCCGCTGGCGGCTGCACCGTGCACTTGAACAAAGAGCCGATCATCGAGTACATCAACAGCAACATCACCATGCTGAAGTGGATGATTGCCACCGGTTACTCCGACGTGCGCACCATCAACCGCCGCATCAAGGCGATGGAAGCCTGGCTGGCGAACCCTGAGTTGATGCACGGCGATGCCGATGCCGAATACGCTGCCGTGATCGAGATCGACCTGGCCGACATCCACGAGCCTATCGTGGCCTGCCCGAACGATCCGGACGACGTGAAGACCCTGGCCGAAGTCGAAGGCAGCAAGATCGATGAAGTCTTCATCGGCTCCTGCATGACCAACATCGGCCACTTCCGCGCAGCCTCCAAGCTGCTGGAAAACAAGCGCGACATCCCCGTCAAGCTCTGGATGGCACCGCCCACCAAGATGGACGCCAAGCAGTTGTCCGAAGAAGGCCATTACGGCGTGCTCGGCTCGGCCGGCGCGCGCATGGAAATGCCAGGCTGCAGCCTCTGCATGGGCAACCAGGCGCAGGTGAAAGAGGGCGCAACCGTGTTCTCTACCTCGACCCGCAACTTCCCGAACCGCCTGGGCAAGAACAGCAATGTCTACCTGGGTTCGGCCGAGTTGGCTGCCATCTGCTCCAAGCTGGGCCGCATCCCCACCAAGGCCGAATACATGGCCGACATGGGCGTGCTGACCAAAGACAGCGCCAAGATCTACCAGTACCTGAATTTCGACCAGGTGAAGGACTACACGGATCTGGCCGACACGGTGAAAGACACCGCCGCCGCTTAAACGGTTTGGCGAGGGAGGGTTGGTAACAGCTCTCCTGCTGATTTCGTACAAGGGCCTGCAGCTATTGTTTAGATAGCTGTAGGCCCTTGTTGTATCTGCGCTAGAGGCGTGTTTGGCTATGTAAGCTCAGACAGGCGCCGCGCCTGGGGTGGCAAGGCCACCACGTCGTTGATGTTCACCGGCAGATTGGACTGCATGGACTGCACACCGGCAATGCCCACGGCGATGGAGGCTGCACCCTGTTCGTGCCCTGCGGTGCGGCCCCAGGCGTCCGGGGCTTGCGGTGGGCCGTAAAAGTGGGCGTTCAGAATTTCGTCGGCACCGCCGTGGGCCGCGCGGATCTTCGGCATGGGCAAGATGTAGCTGCTCTGGAAGTGCGGGAATACGCGTATCCATTCGCCTTCAGCTTCGGCGCCGGGCTTCTCTTCGATCTTCCAGTTCTTCGGGCTGACGGCGCGGTTCATGTGGGTGCCGATGAACTCGTGGTATTCGATGCGGCCACGGTCGCCGTTGAAGGTCACGCGCATGCCTTCGCGCGGGCTGTAGCAGACCAGGGAGTAGGTGAGTACCTGGCCGGTGCGGTAGCGCACGTTCAGCGACATCTGGTCGGGGATGGTGATGCCGTCGCGGAACACGTTCTGGTCGCGCAGATAGCCCGAATCCGCCTCGCCCGCCAGGTACAGGCCGCGGAAGGATTCGCTTTCGTTCAGGTCCAGGTAGAAAGGGTCGTCCTTGGCTTCGGGCACGCCGGTGTAGCGCGCGTAGCGGGTCAGCTTCTCGTCGCCGCGGGCGATGGCGTTTTGCTTGCCGTAGAACACCAGGTCGCCATAGGCAAACACCTGCTGCGGAATCGCGTCCAGCCACCAGTTCACCAGGTCGAAGTGGTGCGTGCTCTTGTGCACCAGCAGGCTGCCAGAGTTTTCGATGTGCGCATGCCAGCGGCGGAAGTAATCGGCGCCGTGGTTGGTGTCCAGCAGGTACTCCAGATTCACCGAGTGGATCTTGCCGACCACGCCGCTGGCAATCAACTCCTTGACCTTGGTGCGGAACGGTGCCCAGCGGTAGTTGAAGGCCACCCGCACCCGGCGCCCGCTGGCTTTCACGGCCTCCAGAATCGCCTGGCATTTGGCAGCGTCGGTGGCCATGGGCTTTTCGGTGATCACATCACAGCCTGCACACAGAGCCCGCACGATGTATTCATGGTGGGCCGAATCCTGGGTGCAGACGAATACTTCGTCCGGCTTTTGCTCGCGCAGCATGGTGTCGAAGCGGTTGGCGGTGTAAGCCGGTACCGCGTGGTAGCCGATGTCGCCCTCCAGCAGCTTGTTGTAGTAGGCCATGCGGGCCGGACTGGTGTCGCAAATGGCCACCAGTTCATTCTGCCCGGCATAGGTGGTGACAAGGGGTTCGATAAAACTCAGGGCGCGTCCGCCGGTGCCGACAAACGCATGACGCTTTTTGCTCATGGTGCAAATGGAATGGGTTCTGAAACCACGCGGCTTCAGCGGGGTTGGTAAACCTGGGGCGTCCAGCAGCGGTCGCCTGAGGGACAAATTCGTCTGTAAATCATAGTCTTATTTAACTAAATAGTGAATAGAATCCACAGAAAGTCCTGTCTTGACACCCTGCATGCGCAGATTTTTGGCTGCTGTATTTCTTTGCACTGGAGCGCTATGACTAGCACGCAGACCCCTATAGTGGAGCCCCGTTCGCGCGACGCAGACCGCTCGCAACTGGCCATTCTGGCGGCCGCCCGAGATGAGTTTTCGCGCCATGGTTTTGCCGGTGCGCGCGTAGACCGGATCGCCGAAAACGCCCAGCTCAACAAGCGGTTGATCTACTACTACTTCACCAGCAAGGACGAGTTGTTTTTAGCGGTATTGGAGCGCACCTATGCCGATATCCGCGATGCCGAGCGCGAGCTGCATCTGCGTGATCTGGAGCCCGCCAAGGCCATCCGGCGTTTGACTGAATTCACTTGGGAATACTACATCGCCCACCCGGAATTCATCACTTTGCTGAACAGCGAGAACCTGCACCAAGCTCGGCACTTGACGCAGTCCACCCGTATCCGTGAGTTGAATTCACCCTTGGTCCAGGACCTGGGCGATATTCTGGAAAGAGGGCGGGCTGAGGGGGTCTTTCGGGGCGGTATTGATCCGGTGCAGCTCTATATTTCGATTGCCAGCTTGTCGTACTTTTACCTGTCCAACCATTACACCTTGTCGGCCATTTTTGGACGGGATCTGATGGCCACCAAGGCGCACAGTGAACGGCTGTCCCACATCTGTGATGTGGTCCTAGGGTATGTCCTGAGAGATTGACTCGCCGCAGCCATTTACAGCGGAAATGGGCGATTTCATAATTCACCAGTGAGTTAACTATTCGCGCATTCCCTGTCTTATAGGAGCTAGCGGTTATGGCACTTTTCACCCGTCGTCAATTTGGAGTCTCTGCCGCTGCGGCAACGGCCGCACTTGGTTTGAATCCTTTATTGGCGCAGGCCCAGGCGACCCGCCTGCGCTGCTTCTGGTGGGGTAACCCGGATCGCGACAAGCGCACCAAATTGCTGTTGGATACCTACAGCAAGAAGAGCGGCACCCAGATCGCGGCCGAGTCCCTGGGCTGGGGTGATTACTGGACCAAGCTGGGTACCCAGACCGCCGGCGGCAATGCGCCCGACCTGATCCAGATGGACTACCGCTATTTGTTCGAGTACGCGCGCCGCGAAACCCTGCTGCCGCTCGACAAGCTGCTGCCCCTGGCCGATTTCAGCCCGCAGGAAAAAGATGGCGGCAAGGTGGACGGCAAGCTGTATGGCGTGAACCTGGGTTCCAACTCCAAGGCCATGGTGTATGACACCGGCATGCTGGAGAAGGTCGGTGTGAAAGCCATCGACATCAACTGGACCTGGGACGACTTCGCCAAGATCAGTGGCGAGATTTCCAAGATCAACCCCGGCAAGTACTGGGGTGCCAGCGACAACAGCCGTTGGGAGCAGGGCTTCGAGCAGTGGCTGAACCAGCGCGGCAAGATGCTCTACACCGCCGAGGGCAAGGCCGCTTTCACCCGCGACGACGTAGCGGCCTGGTTCGACCTGTGGGACAAGCTGCGCAAGGCCGGGGCGATTCCACCGGCCGATGTGGGCGCCACCAACAACGGCAAGGTCGAGGAATACGAGCTGACCCGCGGCCTGGCGGCCATGAGCTTCGTCAACTCCAACCAGGTGGTGGCCTTCCAGGGCATCAACAAGAACAAGCTGGCCATCAGCGTGTTCCCGCGCTCCAAGACCGGCTCGTCCGGCCACTACATCAAGCCCTCCCAGATGATGAGCGTGTCGGCCCGCTGCAAGGCGCCGGAAGAGGCGGCCAAAGTGATCAACTTCATGGTCAACGACCCCGAGGGCGTGAAGATTCTGGGCATCGAGCGCGGCGTGCCGTGCTCTGCTGCCGCACGCGCTGCACTGGCGCCCGATCTGGATGCCCTGGGCAAGATGCAGCTCGACTATGTGGCCGCCGTCACCAAGGTCGCCGTGCCCTTGCCGCCGCCACCACCCAAAGGCGCGGGCGAGGTGGAGAACCTGCTGCGCCGGGTTGCCGATGCCGTGGCCTTCGGCCGCACCAGCATCAAGGACGGTGCCCAGCAGTTCCACACCGAAGTCGAAGGCATCCTCGCCAGGGCCTGAGGGCCACTGCATGCGGCCTAAGGGACCGCGTTACTTCCGCTTTTTTGCTGTCTAGCCTGGAAGGCAAACTACGTGTCAACCGTTGATGAAAAAACCTCCCGTGCGCGGCGAGGGCAGTCGCGTGCAGCTTGGCGCAGGGATTTGGTGGGCTATGCCTTCCTGATGCCCTGGCTGGTTGGCTTCGTCTGCTTCTCGCTCGGGCCAGTGCTGGCGTCGCTGTATCTGTCGTTCACCAAATTTGATTTGTTGCGTCCGGCCCAGTGGATAGGCGCGGACAACTATGTGCGCATGTTTACGGCGGACGCCCGGTTCTGGCAGTCGCTCAAGATCACTTTCAGCTACATGCTGATGGAGGTACCGCTCAAGCTCGCCTTCGCGCTGCTGGTGGCGGTGGTGCTGGACAAGGCGATACGCGGCGGTGCCCTGTACCGGGCGCTGTTCTACATCCCTTCGCTGCTGGGCGGCTCGGTGGCAATAGCCGTGTTGTGGCGGCAATTGTTCGAAGGCAATGGCACGCTGAACCAGATTCTGCTGTGGCTCTTCAACTACAAGGGTCCGAGCTGGATCGCCAACCCGGACACGGCCATCTACACCCTGGTGCTGCTGGCCGTGTGGCAGTTCGGCTCGCCGATGATCATCTTCCTGGCCGGCCTGCGGCAGATTCCACAGGACCTGTACGAAGCCGCCTCCATGGACGGCGCCGGCACCTGGCGCAAGTTCCGCAAGATCACCTTGCCGCTGCTGGCGCCGGTGATCTTCTTCAACATGGTGCTGCAGATCATCGAAGGCTTCAAAGCCTTCACCCCGGCTTATGTGGTGTCGGGCGGCACTGGCGGCCCTATCGACTCCACGCTGTTTTATACGCTGTACCTGTACCAGGAAGCCTTCTCCTACTTCCGCATGGGCTATGCCTCGGCGCTGGCCTGGGTGCTGCTGCTGATCATCGGCGCCTTCACCGGCATCAGTTTCCTTACCTCCAAATACTGGGTCTACTATGAAGACGATCCGCGCTAACCAAGCTCGGGGGCCGGGCGTGTTGCGCCTGCTGGCCGGGGGCTTGGCCCGCCATGCCGTGCTGATCGGCGCGACCTTTCTGATGCTGTACCCGCTGCTGTGGATGGTGGCCTCGTCGTTCAAGCCCGAATCCATCATCTTCACCGACCTGTCGATCTGGCCACACGCATTCGACTTCGGCAACTATGTGCAGGGCTGGACGGCGCTGCAGGAGAGCTTCACCGTGTTCTTCAAGAACTCGGTGCTGGTGGCGGTGCTGGTGGTGATAGGCAACACCATCTCCTGCTCGATCACCGCCTATGCGTTTGCGCGGCTGGAGTTCCGTGGTCGGCGCATCTGGTTCGTGGTGATGCTCGGCACCCTGATGTTGCCCTACCACGTGACCCTGATTCCGCAGTACGTACTGTTCCTGAAGCTGGGCTGGATCGACACCTTTCTGCCGCTGATCGTGCCCAAGTTTTTGGCCGCCGATGCGTTCTTCATCTTCCTGATGGTGCAGTTCTTCCGCGGCATTCCGCGTGAGCTGGACGAGGCCGCGGTGCTGGATGGCTGCGGCCCCTGGCGCATCTACTGGAAGATCATCATGCCGCTGTCCATGCCGGTATTGGCCACCACCGCCATCTTCTCCTTCCTCTGGACCTGGAACGACTTTCTGGGCCCGCTGGTCTACCTCAACGAGGCCAGCAACTACACCGTGCCACTGGCGTTGCGCTCGTTTGTGGACTCCACCGGCCAATCGGCCTGGGGCCAGCTGTTCGCCATGTCCGTGCTGGCCATCCTGCCGATCTTTCTGTTTTTTCTCTGCTTCCAACGCCTGATCATTGAAGGCGTTGCCCAATCTGGAATGAAACGATGACAACTAAACCATCCATACGCTTTGCCGCCATCGGCCTGAACCACAACCACATCTACGGTCAGACCCGCGCCGTGCTGGACGCCGGGGGCGAACTGGTGAGCTTCTACGCCGTCGAGGACGACCTGGCCGCCGACTATGCCAAGGCTTTTCCGCAGGCCCGCCGCGTGGCCGACCAGCGCGAAATCCTGGAAGACGCCAGCATCCAGTTGGTGGTCAGCGCCACCATTCCCGATGTGCGTGCCGCCACTGCCATCACTGTCATGCGCCATGGCAAGGATGTGATGGTCGACAAGCCCGGTGTCATCACCCTGGACGAACTGGCCGCCGTGCGCAAGGTGCAGGCCGAGACTGGCCGGATTTTCTCGGTGTGTTTTTCCGAGCGCTTCGAGAACCGTGCTACCGAGAAGGCCAGCCAGCTGGTGGCCGCTGGCGCCATCGGCCGGGTCGTGCAGACCATGGGCATGGGCCCGCATGCGCTGCGCAACAACCCTCGCCCCGACTGGTTCTTCGAGCGCAAGCGTTACGGCGGCATTCTGTGCGACATCGCGGCCCACCAATGCGACCAGTTCCTGCACTTCACCGGCTCGACGCGGGCCGAAGTCGTAGCCTCGCATATCGGCAATTTCGGCAACCCGGAGACTCCGGAGCTGGAAGACTTCGGCGAAGTGCTGCTGCGCGGCAATGGCGGCACCGGCTTCATCCGCGTGGACTGGTTCACGCCCAAAGGCTTGGGTGTCTGGGGCGACGGTCGGCTGACCATTCTGGGCACCGAGGGCTATATCGAGCTGCGCAAATACGTGGACATTGCCGGCCGCCCGGGCGGCGACCACCTGTTCCTGGTCGATGGTAAGGGCACGCAGCACATGGACTGCAAGGCCGAGGTTCTGCCCTATGGCGCGCGGCTGATCCAGGATGTGCTGAACCGTACCGAAACCGCCATGTCCCAAGCCCATTGTTTCTTGGCTACCGAGCTGGCCCTGAAGGCCGAAGCCCTGGCCACCCGTGTAGGAGGAGTTGCGTGATGGTGCAGACGCTACAAAAATTACGTGTGGCTGTGGTCGGTCTGGGTGTGGGCAAGGGCCATCTGGAGGCCTATGCCCAGATTCCCGATTTGTACGAAGTGGTGGTGGTGTGTGACCTGGATGCCGCCAAGGCCAGCGCCGCTGCCGCCGAGTTCGGCGTGCCCTGGCATACCACCCAGTTCAGCGAGCTGCTGGAAAGCGGCAAGCTGGATATCGTCGACATCTGCACGCCACCCTATACCCACCGCGCGCTGATCGAGCAGGCGCTGGCTGCCGGCCTGCATGTGGTCTGCGAGAAGCCCTTGGTGGGCTCGCTGGCCGAGGCCGATGCGATTGCTGCTGCACAAAAGGCCGCCAAGGGCACGCTGTTTCCCATCTTCCAGTACCGCTTTGGCCACGGTCTGCAAAAGCTCAAGCATCTGCAGTCCAAGGGCTTTGCGCATACGCCATTCCTGAGCACCATCGAGACCTCCTGGCGCCGCGATGCCGACTACTACGAAGTGCAGTGGCGCGGCAAATGGGCCACCGAGATGGGGGGCTGCTGCCTGACCCAGGCCCTGCATGCGCACGACATGCTGTCGTATGTGAATGGCCCGGTGAAAACTGTGTTCGCGCACCTGGCGACCCGCGTGAACCCTATCGAGGTGGAAGACTGCGCCGCCATTTCCATAGGCATGGAAAACGGCTCGGTGGCCACGCTGTCGGTCACCCTGGGTGCGGCCGAAGAGCTGTCGCGCCTGCGCTTCATGTTCTCCGACCTGACGGTGGAAAGCCGCAGTACCGAGCCGTACCGGCCGGGCAAGGACCCCTGGCATTTCCAGGGCAAGACGCCTGCGATCGATGCCGCCATCAGCGTCGCCCTGGCCGACTTTGTGCCGGCGCTGGAATCCTTCGAGGGCGAGTTCGCGCTGATCCACGCCACCGTGACCGGCGGCGCCCCCACGCCGGTGAGCTTGCATGATGCGCGCCAGTCGCTGGAGCTGATCACGGCGATCTACCACTCAGCCGAAACCGGCACCCAGGTGAGCCTGCCCATCCCGCAAGGCCACGCCAAATACAACAGCTGGGCACCCACCAGTGGCAGCTTCAACAAGGCGGCACACCATGGCTGAGCTGTCACTGCGGGGCATCATCAAACGCTATGGCAATGTGGAGATCATCCACGGTGTGGACCTCGACATCCGCGACGGCGAGTTCGTGGTCTTTGTCGGCCCCTCGGGATGTGGCAAGTCCACCTTGCTGCGCATGATCGCCGGGCTGGAAGAAATCTCCGATGGCGAGTTCTGCATCGACGGCGACCGCGTCAACGAGGTGCCAGCGGCCCAGCGCAAGATCGCCATGGTGTTCCAGTCGTATGCGCTGTACCCGCATATGAGCGTTTACGACAACCTGGCTTTCGGCCTGCAAACTGCGGGTGAGAAAAAGGACGTGATCGACCGGCGCGTGCAGCACGCTGCCAAGATGCTGAAGATCGACAGCTATCTGCAGCGCAAGCCCAAGGCCTTGTCCGGCGGCCAGCGCCAGCGGGTGGCCATAGGCCGTGCCATCGTGCGCGAACCCAAGCTGTTTCTGTTCGATGAACCCCTGTCCAATCTGGACGCCGAGTTGCGCGTGCAGATGCGCGTCGAGCTGTCCAAGCTGCATGCCGAGCTGCGCACCACCATGGTCTACGTCACCCATGACCAGGTGGAGGCCATGACCATGGCCGACCGCATCGTGGTGCTGCACGACGGCATCATCGAGCAGGCCGGCTCCCCGCTGGAGCTGTACAACCATCCGGTGAACCGTTTCGTGGCCGGCTTCATCGGCAGCCCGAAGATGAACTTCCTGGAGGGCACGGTGGCTGCACACAACGCCAACGGATTGGATGTGCGTCTGCAAGGCGGTGAGACCGTGCACCTGCCCGTGCTGGCCGCGCAGATTGCCGTTGGTGCGCCGGTCTGCGTGGGCATACGCCCCGAGCATGTGGAGCTGGCAGAGCAGGGCGGCCAGAGCACGGGCCTGGCCATGCAGGTGGTGCTGGCTGAGCAGTTGGGCGGCAACACCGTGCTGTACGGCACCCTGGGCGCTCAGCAGCCGCTGGTGGTGCAGGTGGTGGGCCAAAGCCATTACAAGCGTGGCGACACCGTGCAGGTGCATCTGCCGCCCGCGCGCTGCCACGGCTTTGCGGAAGACGGTGTGACGCTGGCCCAGCGCTAGCCCATCTATTTACCTCCTTGCCCATTGGAAGCAATAGCCATGACGACACACACCCTCGGTCTCATCATGCACGGCGTCACCGGACGCATGGGCATGAACCAGCATCTGATCCGCTCCATCGTCGCCATCCGCAAGCAGGGCGGCGTGATTCTGAGCAACGGCGACAAGGTCATGCCCGACCCCATTCTCATAGGCCGCAACGCTGAGAAGATGCAGGCCCTGGCCCAGGCCCACGGCATTGCCCGCTGGGGCACGGATCTGGACGCGGCCTTGGCGAATCCGGCCGATACCGTGTTCTTCGACGCCGGTACCACCCAGATGCGCCCAACCCTGCTGGCCAAGGCGATCCGCGCAGGCAAGCATGTGTATTGCGAGAAGCCGATTGCCACCAATTTGAATGAGGCGGTGGAGATCGCCCGCCTGGCCGAGGCCTCCGGTCTGAAGCACGGTGCGGTGCAGGACAAATTGTTTTTGCCCGGCCTGCGCAAGCTCGACATGCTGCGCCGCGCTGGCTTCTTCGGCCGTATGCTGTCGGTGCGCCTGGAGTTCGGCTACTGGGTGTTCGAGGGCGATCTACAGCCCATCCAACGCCCGAGCTGGAACTACCGTGCCGAGGACGGCGGCGGCATGATCCTGGACATGATGTGCCACTGGCGCTATGTGCTGGACAACCTGTTCGGCGAGGTCAAGTCCGTGTCGTGCATAGGCGCCACGCACATCCCCGAGCGCTGGGACGAGGCCGGCAAGCCCTATAAGGCCACGGCCGACGACGCCGCCTACGCCACGGCCGAGCTGATCGGCCACAACGGCGAGCCGGTGATCGCCCAGCTCAATATGTCGTGGGCCACGCGGGTGCGCCGCGACGACCTGGTCACCTTCCATGTCGACGGCACGCACGGCTCGGCCGTTGCCGGCCTGACCGATTGCCGCGCACAAAGCCGCGTGACCACGCCGCGCCCGGTGTGGAACCCGGACCAGAAGCAGACCATGGACTTCTTCGACCAGTGGCAGGAAGTGCCGGACTCACAGGTTTTTGATAACGGCTTCAAGATCCAGTGGGAGCACTTCATCCGCCACGTGGTGGACAACGAGCCCTACCGCTGGACCCTGCCCGAAGGCGCCAAGGGTGTGCAACTGGTCGAAGTGGCCCTGCAGTCCTGGAAGGAACGGCGCTGGGTGGATGTGCCCGCACTACACATTTGATAGCTGCTAGCGCAGGTACTACCTGCGCTAGAGCCCGATTTTCTTTAAAAGTGGTGAGATGACCATGGCCCAAACCCTTTTGCTGCCCACCGCCGGGGCGCTGCAACCCTATACCTTGCGCGGCACGGCGCCGCTGGCGTCCAGCACCCGCGTGCCGTTCAACCGCATCGCCTACTCCGCCGCCCATGTGGTGGCCGACCCGCGCGCCGCCATCGACCCCTGGCTGCAATGCGCGGTGGACTGGGACGCCACCATCGCCTACCGCCAGCGCCTGTGGTCGCTGGGCCTGGGCGTGGCCGAGGCCATGGACACGGCGCAGCGCGGCATGGGCCTGGACTGGCCGACCTCGCTGGAGTTGATCCGCCGCTCGCTGGACGCCGCCAAGGACGTGCCCGGTGCGCTGGTGGCATCCGGCTGCGGCACCGACCACCTGGTGCTGGAGGAGGTGCGCAACGTCGACCAGGTGATCGCCGCCTACGAGGAGCAGATGGCGGCCATCGAAAAGCTCGGCGGCAAGCTGATCGTCATGGCCAGCCGTGCGCTGGCCCGCGTGGCGCAAAGCCCGGCCGACTATGAGCGCGTCTACGACCGCATCCTGCGCCAGGCGCAGCAGTCGGTGGTGCTGCACTGGCTGGGCGATATGTTCGACCCGGCGCTCAAAGGCTACTGGGGTTCGCTCGATGTGGAGGTGGCCATGGATACGGCGCTGGCCGTGATCGCCGCGCACCCGGACAAGGTCGATGGCATCAAGATTTCGCTGCTCGACAAGGACAAGGAAATCGCCATGCGCAGGCGCCTGCCCGCCGGAGTCCGCATGTACACAGGCGACGATTTCAACTACGCCGAGCTGATCGCCGGCGACGGCTTCGGCAGCGAAGTGACGCACGGCCAGAGCGATGCGCTGCTGGGCATCTTCGATGCCATCGCGCCCGCAGCCAGCACCGCGCTCAGCGCCTTGGCGCAGGGCGACAGCGCGCAGTTCCACGCCATCCTGGGCCCGACGGTGCCGCTGTCGCGCCACATCTTTGCCGCGCCCACACGCTACTACAAGACCGGCGTGGTCTTCATGGCCTGGCTGAACGGACATCAGAGCCACTTCACCATGGTCGGCGGCCAGCAGAGCACGCGTTCGCTGGCGCATTTCGCCGAGCTGTTCCGCTTGGCCGATGCGGCGAATCTGCTGGAGCAGCCGGACCTGGCGGTGCACCGCATGCGCACCTTGCTGGCATTGCATGGAGTCGAATAAGCCATGCGCGACTTCTCCCAAGACCACCGCTGGCTGTCCCTCAACACGGCCACCGTGCGCAAGCAGTGGAAGCTGGACCGCATCATCGAAGAATGCGCGCGCCGCGACATCCGCGCCATCAGCCCCTGGCGCGACCAGGTGGCGGCCGTGGGGCTGGAGAAAGTGGCGCGGCAGCTGCGCGACACCGGCATCGTGCTTTCCGGCTACTGCCGCGGCGGCTTCTTCCCGGCCGCCGACGCTGCCGGCCACCAGGCTGCGCTGCTGGACAACCGCCAAGCCATCGACGAGGCCAAAACCCTGGGCGCGCCCTGCGTGGTGTTGGTGGTCGGCAGCCTGCCCGGCGCGCTGACCGGCAAGCCGGCCTATACCGACATTGCCCGCGCCCGCACCGAGGTGTTTGACGGCATCGCCGCTGCGCTGGAATACGCGCGCCAGGTCGGCATGCCCTTGGCCATCGAGCCGCTGCACCCCATGCAGGCGGCCGAGCGCGCCTGCGTCAACACGCTGGAGCATGCGCTGGATATCTGCGACGCACTGGACCCGCAGCAGACCGGTGCACTCGGCGTGGCGCTGGACATCTACCACGTGTGGTGGGATCCGAAGCTGCAGCAGCAGATTGCCCGCGCCGGCGCGGCTCGGCTGCTGGCCTACCATGTGTGCGACTGGCTGCTGCCCACGCGCGACCTGTTGAACGACCGCGGCATGATGGGCGACGGCGTTGTGGAACTGAAGAAGATCCGTGGCTGGGTGGAAGCGGCAGGCTACCAGGGCTATAGCGAGGTCGAGATATTCTCCGACCTCGACTGGTGGCAGCGCCCCGGCGAAGAGGTGCTGAATACCTGCGTCAGCCGCCACCGTAGAGCTGTGTAGGCAAATATCCCGTTCACATCCAGTAGCCATTTTTCTGGCGTATAACCAAGACGCACTGTCAACGAACAGTCACTTATTACGTTGTTGAACTACTACTGAAAAACGGATGGATACCATGGCACACACCTTCTTTTCCCTGCGCGCACCTGTGATTGCTTGCACCATTGCCGCCCTGGCTTTGGGCGGCTGCGCAAACATGAGCGAAACCCAAAAAGGGACTGGTATTGGCGCAGGTATTGGCGCAGTCGCCGGTGCCTTGATCGGCGGCAATAAAACCGGCGCGGCCGTGGGCGGCGCGGTCGGCGCGCTCGGCGGCTATGTCTGGTCCAAGCACATGCAGGACAAGAAGGCCGCGATGGAGCAGGCCACCGCCGGCACCGGCGTGGCGGTGACGCAAACCGCGGACAACCAGCTCAAGCTGAATATCCCCAGCGATATTTCGTTTGACACCGGCCGTGCCGATATCAAGCCAAACCTGCGCCCCATCCTCGACCAGTTTGCCAACGGCCTGCAGAACCAGCCGAATACCGAGGTGCGCATCATTGGCCACACCGATAACACCGGCTCCGACGCCGTCAACAACCCGCTGTCCTTGCGCCGCGCCGAAAGCGCGCGTGACTACCTGAGCGCGCGCGGTGTGGATTCGCGCCGTGTGGCGGTGGCCGGCCGTGGCGAGTACGAGCCCATCGCCGACAACAGCAGCGATGCCGGCCGGGCCCGCAACCGCCGCGTCGAGATCTACCTGGCTGAACGCGCGCAGCAGTAAATCTCTCCCATAAAAAAGGCCCGTGGAACCAATGGTTCCACGGGCCTTTTTACGTCTGCTGTCCTAGTCCGACTTGGTCACCAAGTCGAAGTGCTCCACTACCGGTGGGCTAGCAAAGAACGGCCCGACGATGGCACGCCATTCGGCGAAGGCCGGGCTTTCGCGGAAGCCGACGTTGTGGGCTTCTACCGACGTCCAGAAGATCTGCAGCACATAGCGCTCGGGGCTTTCAATGCCCTTGTTCACCTTGTAGCCCTTGCATTCAGCGTTCTTGCTGATGACGGTTTGCAGGCCACGTGTGATGGCTTCGTCAAATGCGGCCTGCTCGCCGGGGCGGATACGGATATCGGCAATTTCTAAAATCATAGAGATCTCGGTTAATGGTTTAGTCAATAGCGACGGCACAGATGCTCCGGCCCAGAGATACCGCGGAACCGGCTCTGCCGGGCCGCCGGTATCGCCCCCTGCAAGGGGGTTGGCGAAGACACGCAGTGCGTAGCCTGGGGGTGTTACAAGACCTCGCTGGCGAAGTCGGCCAGGCGCGAACGCTCGCCGCGCGCCAGCATGATGTGGCCGCTATGCGGCCAGCCTTTGAACTTGTCCACCGCGAACGTCAGGCCGGATGAGCCTTCGGTCAGGTACGGCGTGTCGATCTGCTGCAGGTTGCCCATGCAGATGATCTTGGTGCCGGGGCCGGCGCGGGTGATCAGCGTTTTCATCTGCTTGGGCGTCAGGTTCTGTGCCTCGTCGATGATCACGTACTTGTTCAGAAAGGTGCGGCCGCGCATGAAGTTCATGCTCTTGATCTTGATGCGCGAACGGATCAGCTCGTTGGTTGCCGAGCGGCCCCATTCGCCTGCGCTGGTCTCGGTTTTGGCCAGCACTTCCAGGTTGTCGTCCAGTGCGCCCATCCAGGGGCCCATTTTTTCTTCTTCGGTGCCGGGCAGGAAGCCGATGTCTTCACCCACGCTGACCGTGGCCCGCGTCATGATGATCTCGGTGTAGCGGCGTTCGTCCAGCACCTGGGTCAGGCCGGCGGCCAAGGCCATCAAGGTCTTGCCGGTGCCGGCGTTGCCAGTCAGGGTGACGAAGTCGACTTCGGGGTCGAGCAGCAGGTTCATTGCGAAATTTTGTTCGCGGTTGCGGGTGGTCACACCCCACACGGCGTGCTTGAGGTGGTTGTAGTCTTTCAACGTCTTCAACACCGCAGTCTTGGCGCGGATTTCGGTCACGCGCGCATACAGGCTGGGCTCGCCCGGGGCTTCGAAGTAGACGAACTGGTTGACCATCATCTCGGGCACGATGGGGCCGGAGATGCGGTAGAAAGTGTGCAGGCCTTGCTGCCAGCTTTCCACGGTTTTGCCATGCTTGCTCCAGAAATCGGCCGGCAGGGCCAGTGCGCCCGAGTAGAGGAACTCGCCGTCTTCCAGCGCCTTGTCGTTCTGGTAATCCTCGGCGGCCAGGCCCAGTGCGCGGGCCTTGACGCGCATATTGATGTCCTTGGACACCAGTACGACTTCGCGGCCGGGATGCAGCGGGCGCAGCGCCTCGACCACGCCCAGGATCTGGTTGTCGGCCTTGCCCTGGGGCAGGCTGGACGGCAGTGTGTAGTCCAGCGTCTGGGTCTGGAAGAACAGCTTGCCGCCGGCTTCAGGGTGTCCGGTGGCATCCAGCTTCAGTCCGATGCCGATGTCGCCACCATTGCTGCCGGCCAGGGCGTCCAGCGAGCGGCTGGTCTGGCGTGCGTTGCGGGCGACTTCGGTCATGCCCTTTTTGTTGCTGTCCAGCTCTTCCAGCACGATCATGGGCAGGAAGATGTCGTGCTCTTCGAAGCGGAACAGGCACATCGGATCGTGCATCAGCACATTCGTGTCCAGTACGAACAGCTTGGCCGGCCCCGTGCTCTTGGGGGGCTTGCGCTTGGCAGCGGGTTCTTGCAGCAGGGCCACGCCACGGTTGCGTGCAGGGGCTGCGCGGTCTGCCGCTGGTGCGGGTCTGCTGGGTTCGGCCGCGGGGCTGGATTTGTCGCGCTGGGTGGGCAGGCGCTGCTCCACCGGTTCCATCGCCACATTGCGGGCTTGGGGTTTTTCGTCTACGGGGCCGGCATTGGCGCTGGCTTTAGGTGCCCGGCTGGTCCCCGATTTTTTGACGGGCTTGGCGACCACGTCATAGGCTTCACGGGCCAGGGTGGCGGCGCGCTTGGTGGGGGCGGGTGGCAATGGCATAGGGCGTGGGGCTCGCTAAAAAGAAGGATCAAAAAGCGAAAAAGCCGCCAGGAGGCCCGGGCGGCTTTTGAGGGGGAAGCGCGTTCGAATTCACCAAAAACATGAATTCATTATGCATGAGCTGCGTGGCATTTTGGTGCCGTGCAGCAATGACGGCTTTAAACGGCTTTCTTCAGGTCCTTGACGGCTTGCAGCACGTCGTCCACATGGCCGGGTACTTTCAGGCCGCGCCATTCGTTTTTCAGTACGCCGTCGGCGCCGATCAGAAAGGTGCTGCGCTCGATGCCCTTGACCTTTTTGCCGTACATGATCTTGTTCTTGACCACGCCAAACATATGGCACATCTTTTCTTCGGTGTCGGCGATCAGTTCAAACGGCAGTTCGAGCTTGGTCTTGAACTCGTCGTGCGACTTCATGTTGTCGCGCGACACACCGAACACCGTGGCGCCGGCCTTTACAAATTCTTTATGCTTGTCGCGGAACTGCATGGCCTCCGTGGTGCACCCAGGGGTGTTATCTTTGGGGTAAAAATACAGGACGACAACTTTACCGAGATGGGTGGTGTTGGAGACCTTTACGCCACCCGTGGCGTTGGCTTCGAATTCGGGGATAGGTTTATTGACAACGATCGCCATAGTGCTTGGGGTCTCTTGTGACGGGATGTGGTCGTTGAAAGCTGAAAGTGGCTTGGAAAGATGCGATCACATGCTTGACCAAGATACCGCGGCTGACCAATCTGCTGTGAAGGTTATTACGCAGCTGCAACCTTCGATTTTACCCTGAAAACCCAGAGGCTCACGGCGCAGGCTCAAGTATCAGGGCTGCCACGACGTGGCGACCTTCCTGGGCCAGGATGTTGTAGGTGCGGCAGGCGGCCTGTGTATCCATGGTCTCCAGGCCTATGCGCCGGGCCATCAGTTCCTTCATCCAGACCGGTTTGGGAAAGCGGATGCGGCTGCCGCTGCCAAAGATCACCAGCTCGGGCTGCAGCGCGGCGAGTTGTGCGAAGTGCTCCTCCGTCAGGTCCTCAAAGCGTGCGCAATTCCATACCAGGCGCTCACCGTGCGAGCCCAGCACCACGCTGTGTTCCACTTTGTCGGTGTTGATGCCCACCCAGCCAGGCCCGTAGCCGGTGATGGATTGGACGTCGAATTTATCGGGTTGGATCTTCATGGGGCGGCGTGCCTGGGTTGGATGTTGCCAGGCCCTGGAACGAGGCGGCAAATGTGGTCCAATTATAGGTTTCCATCCTTGCAGGCTGTCCGGGAGCAGGCGGCTTGCGTATTTGCCCATTAAGCGCCCACTAGGCCACCATGAAGACCATCCAAAAATCCACCAAGCTGGCCAATGTGCTGTACGACATTCGCGGGCCGATCATGGACGCAGCGCGCCAGATGGAGGACGAAGGCCAAAAGATCATCAAGCTCAATATCGGCAATCTGGCGGTTTTTGGCTTCGACGCGCCGGAAGAGATCCAGCAGGACATGATCCGCAATCTGCCCAATTCGGCGGGCTATTCGGACAGCAAGGGCATTTTTGGCGCGCGCAAGGCGGTCATGCACTACACCCAGCAGCAAGGCATTGCGGGCGTGACGCTGGACGACATCTACTTGGGCAAC
Organism: Rhodoferax sp. GW821-FHT10B06; assembly: GCF_059415605.1. Taxonomy (NCBI): domain Bacteria; kingdom Pseudomonadati; phylum Pseudomonadota; class Betaproteobacteria; order Burkholderiales; family Comamonadaceae; genus Rhodoferax; species Rhodoferax sp. GW821-FHT10B06. Next base: position 409,266 of record NZ_JBWKNO010000004.1, read on the forward strand.
GGCGCCAGTGAGCTCATCACCATGGCGACCAACACCTTGCTGGACAACGGCGACGAGCTGTTGCTGCCCATGCCCGACTATCCGCTGTGGACGGCCGCGACCAGCCTGTCCGGCGGCACGCCGGTGCATTACCTGTGCGACGAGGCCAACAACTGGATGCCCAATCTGGACGACATCCGCGCCAAGATCACGCCGCGCACCAAGGGCATCGTGGTAATCAACCCCAACAACCCCACGGGCGTGGTGTACACCGACGCGCTGCTGCTGGAGATCGTCGCCATCGCCCGCGAGCATGGCCTGGTGATCCTGGCCGACGAGGTCTACGACAAGGTGCTGTACGACGGCGTCAAGCACACGGCGATGGGCAGCCTGTCGACCGACGTGCTGACCCTGACCTTCAATTCGCTGTCCAAAAGCTACCGCTCCTGCGGCTACCGCGCGGGCTGGATGGTGGTGTCGGGCAACAAAAAGGTGGCCACCGACTACATCGAGGGCCTGAACATGCTCTCCAACATGAAGCTGTGCTCCAACGTGCCCGGCCAGTGGGCCATCCAGACCGCCCTGGGCGGCTACCAGAGCATCAACGACCTGGTCTGCGAAGGCGGCCGTCTGCGCCGCCAGCGCGACCTGGCCTACGAGCTGATCACCGCCATTCCGGGCGTCACCTGCGTCAAGCCACAAGCGGCGCTGTACATGTTTCCCCGGCTGGACCCGGCGGTCTACCCGATCGCCGACGACCGCCAATTCTTCCTGGAACTGCTGCGCGAAACCCGCGTCATGCTGGTGCAGGGCACCGGATTCAACTGGCAGCAACCGGACCACTTCCGCATTGTCTTCCTGCCTCACGAAGACGACCTGCGCGAAGCCATTGGCCGCGTTGCCAAATTTCTTGAAAGCTATCGTAAACGTAGCGCCTAGCGCACGTACTACCTGCGCTATCGGCACTTTTTACTTAAATATCTGTTATGAAACCCATCCAAGTAGGCATCCTCGGCATCGGCACTGTCGGCAGCGGCGTGTTCAACGTATTGCAGCGCAACCAGGAAGAAATCAAGCGCCGGGCCGGCCGTGGCATTGAGGTCACCATGGTGTCGCGCCGCAACGTGGCCGAGGCCCAAGCCCTGGTGGGCGACCGTGCCCAGGTGGTGGCCGATGCGCGCGCCATCATCGCCAACCCCGACATCGACATCGTGGTCGAGCTGATCGGCGGCTACACCCTGGCCAAAGAGCTGGTGCTGGAAGCCATTGCCGCCGGCAAACACGTGGTCACCGCCAACAAGGCCTTGCTGGCCGTGCACGGCACCGAGATCTTCGCTGCAGCCCACGCCAAGGGCGTGATGGTGGCCTTCGAAGCCGCCGTCGCCGGTGGCATCCCCATCATCAAGGCGCTGCGCGAAGGCCTGACCGCCAACAGCATCCAGTGGGTGGCCGGCATCATCAACGGCACGACCAACTTCATCCTCAGCGAAATGCGCGACAAGGGCCTGGACTTTGCCGTGGTGCTCAAAGAAGCCCAGCGCCTGGGCTATGCCGAGGCCGACCCCACCTTCGACATCGAAGGCGTGGACGCCGCGCACAAGCTGACCCTGATGTCGGCCATCGCTTTCGGCATCCCGGTGCAGTTCGACAAGGCCTATGTTGAAGGCATCACCCAACTGGGCTCGCAAGACATCAAGTACGCAGAGCAGCTCGGTTACCGCATCAAATTGTTGGGCATCACCAAGCGCACGCCGCAGGGCGTGGAGCTGCGCGTGCACCCCAGCCTGGTGCCGGCCAAGCGTCTGATCGCCAATGTCGAAGGCGCGATGAACGCGGTGGTGGTGCAGGGCGATGCCGTCGGCACCACGCTGTACTACGGCAAGGGCGCGGGCAGCGAACCCACCGCCAGCGCGGTGATCGCCGACCTGGTGGACATCACCCGCCTGCACACCGCCGACCCAACGAACCGCGTGCCGCACCTGGCCTTCCAGCCCGATGCCATGAGCGATCTGCAAGTGCTGCCCATGGGCGACGTGGTCACCAGCTACTACCTGCGCCTGCGCGTAGCCGACCAGGCCGGCGTGCTGGCCACCGTCACCGGTTTGCTCGCATCGTCCGACATCAGCATCGACGCGGTGCTGCAACGCGAGGCCGATGAAATCGGCGGCGAGGGTGCGACCCAGACCGACGTGATCATCCTGACCCACGACTGCACCGAGTCGCGCATGAACGCCGCCCTGGCCCAGATGCAGGCATTGCCCACCGTGCTGGCACCGATCACCCGGATTCGTAAGGAAGAGCTGGCCTGATCTGAGGGCTAAACTGGTGAAAATTGGAACCCTATGACACAAACCTTTTCCTCTGATGAACTGACTAAATTCATCCAGGCGGTACAAAGCACCGAGCCTTTGGATGTCGGCTTGCCTGCGGAAAAGAGTTTGTATGTCGAACACTTGCAAGGCGAGCGCGATGCACTGGGGCGTCTCAAGCGCGAGATAGAAATCCGCACCGGGGATGGCGTGTATCTTTTTACTGGCCAAATTGGCAGCGGCAAAAGCACAGAGTTGCTGCGTTTGAAATCTGAATTGCAGGGAAGTAAATGCAAGGTTTACTACTGTGATCTGGAGGATTGGCTTAACCTGAATGCGCCTATTGATCTGGCCAGCATGCTGCTTGCTCTGGTTGCTTCGTGGGTAGAGACGGTAGGAAGCATCGCTGGCAAGCGTACCCCCATGCAGCGGTTGACTGACTTTTTGACCCGCACCAACATCGAGTTGACTGGTATTCAGATTGGAACGGACATTGCACCGGTCAAGGCCCAGCTGCAGTTGGCTCTGAAGACCGACGCGGGTTTCAGGAAGCAACTGGAAGACACGCTTAAATCCAATGTCGGCAGCTTTGTAAACCAGGCCCACCACTTCGTTGCGGAACTGGTGGCGGATATCTGTGCCCACGACGAGAAATGCGTGCTGATCGCCGACTCGCTGGAGAAGATCCGTGGTTATGGCGACGAGGCTGACAAGGTCTACGAAACCGTGCAGCGCTTGTTTCTCAGCGAAGGCCGGGCTTTGCGCTTGCCCTCTGTGCATGTCGTGTACTCGGTATCTCCTTTTCTACTGGTTCAGAACCCACAGCTGCCCGGCATTCTGGGGCAGGGCGTGGTGGTCAATATGCCGTCGGTCCACGTGTTCCAGAAACGCAGCAACGACCTGGACCCGCGCGGTGTGCATCAGATGACAGCGCTGGTTGAAAGGCGTTTCCCCGCTTGGCAGAAATTTATCTCACCAGATTTACTGCAAACACTGATCCGTGACTCTGGCGGTGATTTGCGCGACTACTTGCGTGCCATCAAGGTCGTGCTGCTGGAGCGAGAGGCGGACCCCGCAACAGAGCAAAGCGAACTGCTGGAGGTGGTGCGCAGCCAGATCAGCCCACCCCGCATTCTGCCCAGCGCCATCATTGGTTGGATGGCCCGCCTGGAGCGTAGCCACGAACCCGAGTTGGATGAAAAGGTGGATAGCGCGGTATTCCAGCGGTATCTGGCCACCAAGCATGTGTTGGCGTATCTCAATGGTGACGCCTGGTATGCCATCCATCCGCTATTGCGCGATTGGGTGCTGGGCCGACCCGAGGCGCAGCCTGCCGTTGCGGCGCCTGCGGCTGGTAGCTGACGCACGGCGCACCTCCAGCGCATATGAATCCTAGCCTGGCGCACTTTCAATTGCTGCGCAGGCTGCGTCAGCTGCTGCGCCACCACGACAACGGTGCCAGCGTCGTGTACCTGTGGAGCGACTATGCACAGGCTAGCGATTGGCTGTTTGCAGAGTTGGACGCGCATCTGCGCAGCCGCTCCCTGTATCTTGAGAACCTGGTGCCCACCAGCTCGGAGTCGTTACCTGGAGCTTTGCTGCAAAAAGTCTTTGCCACTGGCAATCCGGCGTTGGAGCGGTATTGCTGGCTACGCGTCAGCGACCCGTCACTTGAATGGGATGCGTACCGCGACGCCTTGCTGGCACGCCTGAACGAAAACCGCGCTGTATTGACCCGTAACCAGGTGTTTCTGTTCGTGGTGTTGCCTGCGGCCTATGAAGCACGGGCCGCAGCTATTGCACCAGACCTATGGTCGGTACGCAGTGCCAGCCACCTTGTATCGCCGTGGCTGGGGGGCGATGCAGACCGTGTTGCGCGTGGTGCCGACAGTGCCAGGGGCTTGCCCATGGCCACAGCGCCTGCCAGTGCATCCACCCTGCAACCCGTGCTACAGCGTTGGCAGCACCAGTGGGAGACATGGGACCGCAGTGGCACGCAAGAACTCTCCCCCAATCTGGCCTGGCAATTGGTGGACCAATTGCTGGAGCGGCGGGAACTCGTGGCTGCGCAGTCTGTGGCAGGCCAGGCATTGGAAATCAGCCGGGAAAAGATGGGATTGTTGGGCGATGCCCCTGAAGCCATGCGCGACCTGAGCGTGTCTTTGGACAAGGTGGGCGATGTGGCGCGGGAGCTGGGCCAGTTGGACCAGGCGCGCAGTGCCTACCAAGAGAGCCTGGACATTAGCCGCCAGCTGTTGCAGCGCACGGGGGATGCGCCGCAAAGCCTGCGCGACCTGAGCGTGTCTTTGGACAATGTGGGCAATGTGGCGCGGGAGCTGGGCCAGCTGGAGCAGGCGCGCAGCGCCTACCAGGAGAGCCTGGACATTAGCCGCCAGCTGTTGCAGCGCACGGGGGATACGCCGCAAAGCCTGCGCGACCTGAGCGTGTCTTTGGA
>NZ_JBWKNO010000004.1:414106-435893 GCF_059415605.1 Rhodoferax sp. GW821-FHT10B06
CTGGGCCAGCTGGAGCAGGCGCGCAGCGCCTACCAAGAGGGCTTGGACATCCGCCGCCAGCTGTTGCCGCGCACAGGAGATACGCCGCAAAGCCTGCGCGACCTGAGCGTGTCTTTGAGTAATGTGGGCAATGTGGCGCGGGAGCAGGGCCAGCTGGAGCAGGCGCACAGCGCCTACCAAGAGGGCCTGGACATTAGCCGTCAGCTGCTGCAGCGCATAGGAGGTGTGCCGCAAAGCCTGCGCGACCTGAGCGTGTCTTTGGACAAGGTGGGCGATGTGGCGCGGGAGCTGGGCCAGCTGGAGCAGGCGCGCAGCGCTTACCAGGAGAGCCTGGACATTAGCCGTCAGCTGTTGCAGCGCACAGGAGGTGCGCCGCAAAGCCTGCGCGACCTGAGCGTGTCTTTGAGTAATGTGGGCAATGTGGCGTGGGAGCTGGGCCAGATGGAGCAGGCGCGCAGCGCCTACCAAGAAGCCTTGGCCATTGTCCAGCGCCTGCAAAGAGTTTTATCGAGCGACCGCAGCTTGGAAACTGCGGAACGCAATTTGCGACTGGCATTGCAGCAACTGGACATGCACCTCCCGGACCCCAGCGCCTGATTTCGGCGACAATTTCCCCTTTACGCTAGCTCTCGCACGTCGCCTGCAGCGTATTCCATCCGGCCCCGCCTCGCCCAACGACATACAACACCATGCACTACCTTTCCACCCGTGGCGACGCCACACCGCGCAAGTTCTGTGAAATCCTGCTTGAAGGCCTGGCGCCTGATGGTGGTCTGTACCTGCCGGTGCACTACCCGCAGGTGGATGACGCCACGTTGACGCGCTGGCGCAAGGTCTACCACGAGCAAGGCTATGCCGAGTTGGCGTTCGAGATTTTGTCGCTGTACATCGACGACATTCCGGCTGACGACCTGCGCGCCCTGTGCCGCAAGACCTATACCGCCCAGGTGTTCGGCACTGGCGAGATCGTGCCCCTGCGCCATGTGGAAAACGGCGTCTACCTGGAAGCCCTGTCGAATGGCCCGACCCTGGCCTTCAAGGACATGGCGATGCAGCTGCTGGGCAATTTGTTCGAGTACGAACTGGCCCGGCGCGGCGAAGAGCTGAACATCCTGGGTGCCACCAGCGGCGACACCGGCAGCGCGGCCGAATACGCGATGCGCGGCAAGAAGGGCGTGCGCGTCTTTATGACCTCGCCGGCCGGCCGCATGAGCCCGTTCCAGCAGGCGCAGATGTTCAGCCTGCAGGACGCGAACATCATCAACATCGCTGTGGAAGGCGTGTTCGACGACTGCCAGGACATCGTCAAAGCCGTGTCCAACGACCTGGACTTCAAGCGCAAGTACAAGATCGGCACCGTCAACAGCATCAACTGGGCACGCTTGCTGGCCCAGGTGGTGTACTACTTTGCCGGCTACATCCAGGCGACCGAGACCAACGACCAGAAGGTCAGCTTCACCGTGCCCTCGGGCAACTTCGGCAACGTCTGCGCCGGCCATGTGGCGCGCATGATGGGTCTGCCGGTGGCGCAGCTGGTGGTGGCCACCAACGAAAACGATGTGCTCGACGAGTTCTTCCGTACCGGCGTCTACCGCGTGCGCGGCAGCGCCGATACGCACGAGACCTCCAGCCCGTCGATGGATATCTCCAAGGCCTCCAACTTCGAGCGCTTCGTGTTCGACCTGGTGGGCCGCGATGGCGCGCGCACCAAGGACTTGTTCAGCACCCAGCTGTCGGCCACCGGCAGCTTCGATTTGAGCGCCGACCCGGCCTTCAAGGACGCGGCTGCGCGTTACGGTTTCGTCAGCGGCAAGAGCACGCATGCTGACCGCCTGGCCACCATCCGCGACACGGCAGACCGCCATGGCATGGTCATCGACACGCACACGGCCGACGGCCTGAAGGTGGCGCTGGAGCACTTACAAATCGGCACACCGATGATCGTGCTGGAGACGGCGCTGCCCATCAAGTTCGCCGCCACCATCGTCGAAGCCCTGGGCCGTGAACCCGAGCGTCCCGCGCAGTTCGAAGGCATCGAAGCCCTGCCCAAGCGCGTGCTGAACCTGCCCGCCGATGTGACGCTGGTGAAGGCGCTGATCGAGAAGACTTGTAGCTAACATGGGACACCCCCAGGCTTGCCCGCTGCGCGTGGCCTCCAACCCCCTTGCAGGGGGCAACACCAGTGGCCCGGCAAAGCCGGTTCCACGGTGTTTCTGGCCTCTGCGTCGCGCCACAACGTGAAGGCCGTCGTCTTCGCGGGCTTTTCCGGGTCGGGTAAAACCACCCTGGTGGAGCAGCTGATTCCCCGCCTCAAGCAGCAGGGCCTGCGGGTGTCCGTGGCCAAGCATGCGCACCACAAATTCGACATCGACCATCCGGGCAAGGACAGCTGGCGGCACCGCCAGGCCGGCGCCTTCGAGGTGGTGGTGGCCTCCGACCGGCGCCTGGCCCTGGTGCGCGAGTTCGAACAACCCGAAGAGCTGTCGGTGCATGCGCTGATCGCCGAACTCAGCCCCAGCGTGGACTGGGTGCTGGTCGAGGGCTTCAAGTCCAGCGACCTGCCCAAGATCGAAGTCTGGCGCGCCGCCGCGCAGCAGCCGGTGCAGTACCCGGCGGATCCGCACATCGTGGCCATTGCCACCGACGTGGCCGCCGACGCATTGCCCGAGCCCAGCCCGCACCCGGTGCTGGACCTGAACGACCCCGATGCTGTAGTCGCCTGGCTGCTGCAGCACGCCCCTCTGTTTGTCTACAAGGCCCCGACATGACCCGACCCCGCGCTCCTTTGATGCCGCTGGACGACGCCCTGGCCCAGCTGCTGGCCCAGGCGCAGCCCCTGGCCGGGGTGGAGCAGGTGTCCACCTTTGATGCCGACAGCCGCGTGCTGGCGCAAGACCTGGTGTCGGCGCTGCAAGTGCCCGCGCACGACAACAGCGCCATGGACGGCTACGCCCTGCGCTGTGCGGACCTGGCGGGCACGGCCAGCTTGCCGGTTTCCCAACGCGTAGCCGCCGGCAGCCCGGCGCTGGCCCTGCAGGCAGGTACGGCGGCGCGCATCTTTACCGGAGCACCGATTCCCTTTGGTGCCGACGCGGTGGTGATGCAGGAAGACTGCGAAGTCCTGCCCGACCAAAGCATCCGCGTGCTGCGCCCACCCCAGCCCGGCCAGTGGCTGCGTCGGGCTGGCGAAGACGTGGCCAAGGGCGCCGTGGTGCTATCGAAAGGTGAGCGCCTCACGCCCGCATCTACTGCGCTGGCGGCCAGTATTGGCATGGACCAGCTGCCGGTGGCGCGGCGCCCAAGGGTGGCGCTGTTTTCCACCGGTGACGAACTGGTCATGCCCGGCGAAGTGGCGCCACAGGCTATGCGGCCCGGCGCCATCTACAACTCGAATCGCTTCTTTCTGCGTGCCCTGCTGCAGCGTCTGGGCTGCGTGGTGACCGACTACGGCATCGTGCCCGACCAGCGCGCCGCTACCGAGCAAGCGCTGCGCGATGCCAGCCAGGCGCACGACCTGATACTGACCAGCGGCGGCGTGTCGGTGGGTGAGGAAGACCATGTCAAACCCGCTGTGCAGGCCCTGGGCCAGCTGAATCTGTGGCAGATCGCCATCAAGCCCGGTAAGCCGTTTGCCTGTGGCCGGGTGGGCGGCGCCCACTTCATCGGTCTGCCGGGCAACCCGGTGTCCAGCTACATTACTTTCCTGGTGTTGGTGCGCCCCTTCCTGCTGCGGCTGCAGGGTGCGACCCAGCTGGTGCCGCAGGCCATGGCACTGCCCGCGCATTTCAACTGGCCCCGCGCCGACCAACGCCGCGAATTTTTGCGCGTGCGGCGCAACGCGGCCGGCGGCCTGGACCTGTTCGCCAACCAAAGCTCTGGCGTGCTGACCTCCGCCGCCTGGGGCGACGGCGTGGTGGACAACTCGGCCGGCCAGACCATTGCCCATGGCGACATGGTGCGTTTCATTTCTTTGGCAGAGTTGCAGGCATGAAAGTGACCGTGCTGTACTTCGCCTCCATCCGCGAGGCTCTGGGCCAGGGGCGTGAAGTGGTCGACACCAGCGCGCCTACCGTGCAGGCTCTGCGAGATGAGCTGGTGGCACGCGGCGGTGCCTACGCCAGCAGCCTAGCCCCTGGTCGCGCTGTGCGTGCAGCGCTGAACCAGGTGATGGTGGATGGGCAGGCTGTGCTGGTAGAGGGGGCGGAGGTGGCGTTTTTTCCGCCGGTGACGGGGGGGTAGCTCGTGGGCGGCTTTGCTCAGTGGAAAGTGCCGGCTACCGCCTTTTCTAAAGCCTCAACGACTCAATTCGGTAGCTGCGGAGGGTGTTGTCCCTAGGAGTGATGATTTAGGTGCCATAGGGCACCATCCACATATATAAGGACATCAGTATTGCTAGAACTCCCAAAAACAAGCCAAGCTCACCGGCATACCTGCGAAAAAAACCAAGATCTTTAGAAAATACGATTGAAGCTGCTGGAAGAACCTGATTTCTATATTGAGAGAAATACCCAAAAAAGACCATCGCAATAATCCATGAGAACATTAAAGGAGGCGCGATATTGGGGAAGTTCGAAAAAGGGCCAATCTTTAGCCAGGGGAGTATTAACATAAGGATGAATATAAGCGTGTACGGAATATTCATCATCCAGTAATACCACACGCGGCGTTGCGATACAACCTGGTTAACAGCCTCTAATGCTCCGGCACACCATATGTCCGACTCTCCCTCGACCTTGAGGGTAGGCGTATTGCTAAACATGCTCCCCGAAGAAAGAGTTACCTCTCGCTGCCCCTGTCTCATTTCGATGGAGAATTTCGTGACGATTCCGCGGAGGGAGGAATAATCAAGCAATTCTTCTATCGATTCGAAAGTTAATTTTTCCGATGGAATTTGGATGGCGATCTTCTTTCGAATTGGTTGGGTAGGGTCGAAGAGGGCCATTAATCTCTTCCAAATCAATTCAAGATCCCCTCGTTCTAAGGAAAACGCGGTAACTCGAATCTCGCGTTCGACTTCTCTCTTCATTCGTATCCCCCCCTTTTTTGATGCCCAATTCAATATAACGAGACACAAATGTGTCGCCCTACCATGGCCACTTGTAGTCATTTAAAGCGTCATATAGGCCTGGTTTCCCAGAGTTTTTTTACACGCGATAGAGGTCAAGCCATTTCAGTAAAGGCAGCAGCTAAAAGCGTTGGGCCACTATAGCCCGGCATAACTGTGCAGCCACTGATGTGGCTGCATCCTTTGCTCGAAAGGTGGAATTGCAGGGTGCTCGATCTTTGATGGCTGATCGTGTTTGAGGAATATATGTGGCGGTTCCGTATTTCTATCTGATGTGCAGCCTACCTCAAAGGCTACTTTCGTGCGTCTTGAGCCTGTCGAAGTAGGCGGCGCTGACAGCCCTTCGACAGGCTCAGGGCGAACGGGTTGGGGTAAGCCTGATAGCACCGAAAACCCGCCGTACCTCATGCCTTCTTAACAAACTCCGACTTCAATTGCATCGCACCCACGCCGTCAATCTTGCAGTCAATGTCGTGGTCGCCTTCGATGATGCGGATGCTTTTGACCTTGGTGCCTACTTTGATGACGAGGGACGAGCCTTTGACCTTCAGGTCTTTGACCAGGGTGACGGCATCGCCATCGGCCAGCACGTTGCCATGGGCGTCGCGGACGATGCGTTCTTTCTCGGCGCTGTCTTCAGCGGCCTTCTGCGGCCATTCGTGCGCGCATTCTGGGCACATGAACAGAATGCCGTCTTCGTAGGTGAAGGCGGAGCCACATTGGGGGCAGGGGGGTAAGTTGCTCATGTTATTTTGGTCTTGGGTGAGTGGTTGATCTTGGGGGGAGTGGTGGCTCTAGTTGGCCTAGGGTGAACGGAGATCCCAAGCCAAATTGTCTGCTACCGCAGAAAGAATCTGCGCAAGCCGCTATTCATTTGAGAGCAAGCCTGCATCCCTGTCCGAGATGCAGTGCTAACGCCCGCCGGCTATTCCAGCTCGGCCAGCCGGGAGTTGCGCAGGCGGTTGGGGGCCAGGGCGCCAGCGGATTCGAGGATGGGGTAGGCGATGGAGCAGATGTGCGAGTTGATGCGCTTGAGCTCGCTGATCAGGTCGATATGCAGCGAGCTGGTTTCGATGCTGGACAGGGTGTTGTCCGTCAGCCGCACCAGGTGGGACCGCGAGTAGGCGTGCTCCAGGTCGCGGAAGCGGGCTTTTTCCTCCAGCAGCTTTTTGGCGTCGTGCACATTGCCGTTCAGGAACACGCTCATGGACAGGCGCAGGTTGTCCAGCAGGCGGGCGTGCAGCTCGCCGATTTCCTGCAGGCCGGCTTCTGAGAAGTTGCGCCGGGGGCGGATCTTTTTGTCCTGTACGTCGATCAGCACGCGTTCGATGATGTCGCCGATCTGCTCCATATTGATGGTGAAGCTGATGATGTCGGTCCAGCGTCGGCTCTCGGCTTCGGCCAGGGCTTCACGCGATATCTTGGTCAGGTAGTACTTGATGGCTGAGTACAGCTCGTCCACCGTGTCGTCCAGCTTGCACAGCTCCTTGGCCAGGGCCTCGTCGTCGTGGCTGATCACTTCCATCACGCCGCGCAGCATGGTTTCCACCACATCGGCCTGGTGCAGGGCCTCGCGCGCGGCACAGGAGATGGCCAGCGAGGGCGTGGACAGGGCGGACGGGTCCAGATGTCGTGGCCGCATCTGGGATGCGGAGGGCAGGGGTTTGGGAAGCAGCTTTTCCATGGCCTTGGCCACCAGCTGGGTCAGGAAAATAAAGGCCAGGCTCATGGCCACGTTGAAGGCCAGGTGGAACAGCACCACACCCTGCGTGGTGTCGGGCATGGAGGGCTGCACATGGCGCAGCCACAGGCCGATGAACGGCGCCACCAGCACCACGCCCATGATCTTGAACACCAGGTTGCCCACGGTGACCTGGCGCACCTCGATGGCCGACTTGGCCGTGGTCAGCACCGCCAGCGCGCCACTGCCCAGGTTGGCACCCAGCACCAGGCCCAGCGCCACGTCCAGGTGTATCACATGCGAGGCGGCCAACGCCGCAATCAGCAGCACCACCGCCAGGCTGGAGTAGGCCAGTATGGCCAGCAGCATGCCGAGGAAGATCTCCAGCACCACGTCGCTGCTGACGGCGCTCAGCAGCCCGCGTATGGCGGGTGAGGCCAGCAGCGGCTCGGTGGCGTCCACCACCAGGCGCAGGGCCAGCAGCATCAGGCCCAGGCCGATCAGCACCCGGCCGATGCGCCCGGGCGTGCCGTCCTTGCTGGACAGGAACAGCACCACGCCGACAAAGATGAACAGCGGCGACAGCCACGACAGGTCGAAGGAAAACAGCACCGACATCAGGCTGGTGCCGATGTCGGCCCCGCGCATCACGGCCAGCGCGGCGGGCAGGGTGATCAGGCCCTGGCCGACGAAGGAGGATGTCATCAGCGAAGTCGCCGTGCTGGACTGCACCAGTGCCGTCACGCCTATGCCAGAGAGGGCGGCGGTGAAGCGGTTGCCCATGCTGTTGGCCAGGATTTGCCGCAGGTTGGCGCCGAATACACGCAGCACACCGGTCCGTACCAGGTGGGTGCCCCACACAAGCAGCGCAATGGCCGCCAATAAATTAAGGAGATGCTTCATAGGGTTAGCCGGCAACTATACGCCGCAGCGTTGGTGTATTTGGCAGGGTGGCGCCATGGATTGGCCGGGAGGCGCCATGGGGCCCCCCGATTTTCTTGTGTAAAGAATGGATGAGGCTCATATTGGCTCATGTAGGATGTGTGCAAATGTAAATTTGTGTTTGCAGTTCAAGTACAAAAGCAAGTTTGCTGAAGAGACAGACAGGCCCCTCGCAGGGTGGATGCCAGTCTGGATGTTTTTTCCACCTACCGCCCATATACATAGGAGTCGATATGCCGAGAACCCAAGCCCCCGCCATCCAACTCAAGCGGCGAACCGTGATTTCTTCAGCTGTCGGCATGGCGGTGTTCGGGCTGGCCGGGTGCGGCAGCTCCGCCAATGGGGCGGGCGACTCTGCTGCGGCAAGCTCCGCAAGTACAACGGGCGGCTCCGCCACGCTGCTCGCTCGCAGTGATGCGGACACAACACCGGTGGACAACACAACCGCCACCGCAAGAGTCTTTGCACACCCGGGTTTGCTGCATACCGAAGCGGACTTCACGCGCATGCGGGACAAGGTCGCGGCCCAGGCTCAGCCCTGGCTTGCGGGTTGGAATGCGCTCACGGCGAATGGCCGCAGCCAGTTGGGTGCCACGCCACGCGCCCTGGCCACGGTGTACCGCGGCACGACCAATAATTCCGCGCAGATGTACATCGATATTGACCGTGCCTACCAACTGGCCTTGCGCTGGAAGGTGTCGGGCGACACACGGTTCGCCGATCTTGCTGTGGTGTTCCTGAACGCGTGGTCGTCCACGTTGACATCCATCCAGGGCAATGCCGACCGCTATCTCGCGGCAGGCATTTACGGCTACCAGTTTGCCAACGCGGCCGAGATCATGCGCACCTACAGCGGTTGGGCAGCGGCAGACTTTGCCCGGTTCCAGAACATGATGTTGACGGTGTTCTACCCGCTCAGCAGTGAATTCCTGGCCAGTCACAACGGCGCGGTGATCACCAACTACTGGGCCAACTGGGACCAGTGTGCAATGGCTTGCGTGCTCAGCGTGGGCGTGCTGTGCGACCGTGAAGACATTTACAACGAGGCCATGGCCTATTACCGGTCGGGGGCGGGCAATGGCGCCGGCTTGCAGGCGGTGTACCACGTGCATCCCGGCTACCTGGGCCAATGGCAGGAGAGCGGGCGCGACCAGGGGCACTGCACGCTGGGCATCGGCTTGGCCGGCGCATTCTGTGAGATGGCATGGAACCAGGGCGACGACATCTACGGCTATGACAACAACCGCTATTTGGCGGGCGCCGAATACGTGGCGAAGTCCAACTTGCAGGATGCCAATGGCGTGTTCAACACCGTGCCTTGGTTGACCTATGCTGATAAGCAGGGTGTGTTCACGGGCCTGTCCACCGCTGCACAAGGCAGTCTGCGCCCGGTGTGGGAAATGCCCTTGCACCACTACCAGGGCCGCCGTGGTATCGCCGCCAAGTACGTGGGGCAAGAGGCACTACAGCTGCGGCCTGAAACCGATGGTGGCAACGGGGATCAGCTCGGCTTTGGCACGCTGACGTTTGCACGCGACCCGCTCACAGGTGCCGCTCCGCAGGGCTTGACCGTGCGCCAGCAAGGCACTCAAGCGGTGCTGTCCTGGTGGGGTACGCCAGACGCTACGTCGTACAACGTCAAGCGTGCCAGTTCCGCTGGCGGCAGTTATGCGACCGTGGCTTCGGGTATCACCGACCTGCTGACCTGGACCGACACCTTGCCGGCGGGCACATCCTGGTACGTGGTGACAGCCGTGTCGGCCAGCGGCGAGAGCGCGGTATCGAATGCTGTGAGCGTATCTCTCTCCCCGGTGCTGTCGCTGCAGCTGAAGTTCAATGAGGCCAGCGGTACAGCCGCAGCCGACAGCACGGCGCAATGGCCGGCGGCAACCTTGACCAATGGAGCGGCATGGGTCGCGGGCCATGAAGGTAGTGCCTGTGCGCTGGACGGTGTGGACGACTATGTCGCCTTGCCCGCCGGGATCGTGGACACCTTGAGCGACTTCACGATGGCCACCTGGGTGTATCTGGACTCTGCGGCGACCTGGGCGCGCATTTTCGATTTCGGCTCGGGCCCGCGACGTTGCATGTTTCTAACCGTTCGGAATGGGGCAGGCGTGCCGCGCTTCTGCATAGACACCATCCACGGCTACAACGCGCAGGTGATCGACGGCAATACCGCGTTTCCCGTAGGGAGATGGATCCATGTAGCCGTCACCCTGTCGGCGGGTGTGGGCACGCTGTATTTGAACGGCGCGGTCGTTGGCAGCAATACGGATATGAAGCTTGCACCCTACCACCTGGGTACTGGCATGGACGGCTGGATTGGCCGTTCGCAGTACGCGGCCGACCCTTATCTGAAGGCCAAGGTAGACGATTTCCGGGTGTACCAGGGCGCCTTGACGGCGGCTGACATTGCAGCGCTGGCGAGCGCCTGAAAGCCAGTCCAATCAGCCATAGCTGATGCATGCCAGGGCTGCATGGGGTTGCCTTGCCCCTTGACCTTGGGTGCAGCCAGTGCCGGGTTCAGGCGGTCACAGATCTGCTTGCGTGCCGGGCGCCGGGGCCTCCACGTTCCAGCCCAGTGTTTTGGATATCTGGTCGGCAAACCCGCGTGCGGTCTGCGCTTCTCCGTGGACCACGAAGGTCCGCTGAGGAGGGCGCGCAAAGCCCTTGAGCCAACCCAGCAAAGCCGCCTGGTCCGCATGGGCCGAGAGCCCGCCGATGGTGTGGATCTGCGCCCGCACCACATGCTCTTCGCCGAAGATGCGCACGCGTTTGGCGCCATCCACCAGCTTGCGGCCCAGCGTGCCTTCGGCCTGGAAGCCGATGATGACGATGGCGCATTCCGAACGCCCCAGGTTGTGGCTCAGGTGGTGCTTGATACGGCCCGCATCGCACATGCCGCTGGCCGACAGGATGATGGCGCCGGCCTTGATGTCGTTCAGGGCGATCGACTCCTCCACGGTTTGCGTGAAGTGCAGGTCGATCCAACGGGGCAGGCTGTCTTTGGGCACCAGGAATGCGCGGGTTTCGTCGTCCAGTACGTCTTTGTGGCGCCAGGTGATCTCGGTGGCTTTGGTGGCCATGGGGGAGTCGACGAACACCTTCAGCTTGGGCAGCCGGCCTTGCCGGCACAGGTCGGCCAGCAGCCACAGCACCTCTTGCGTGCGGCCCAGGGCAAAGGCGGGGATGATGATGTTGCCCTTGCGCCGGCGCAGCGTGTCTTCCACCACTTGGACCAGTTCGTCCACGGTGTCCTTCATCTGCCGGTGCAGGCGGTCGCCGTAGGTGGATTCGACCAGCAGCACATCGGCGCTGTCGATGATGGTCGGGTCGCGCACGATGGGCCTCCCGGGTTGCCCCAGGTCGCCAGAGAACACTAGCTTGGTGGTCTTGGCGCCTTCGGTCAGCCACAGCTCCAGAATGGCCGAGCCTAGGATGTGGCCCGCATCGCGAAAGCGGCAGCGCAGGGCGGCATGCGGCTGCACGTCTTCGTCGTAGGCAACGCCGTTCAGCTGCTCCAGGCAGGCCTGGGCCTGGGCTACGGTGTACAGCGGTGCGGGCGTGGCCGCCAGCCTGCGCTGGCGGTGGTTTTTGCGCTGGGCGCGGGCCCAGTCGGTTTCCTGGATGAAGGCGCTGTCGAGCAGCATGACGGACAGCAGGTCCACGGTGGCCGTGGTGGCGTAGATCGGACCGCGAAAGCCCAGCGCGGACAGCCGGGGCAGCAGCCCGCTGTGGTCGATGTGGGCGTGGGTCAGCAGCACAAAGTCGATCTGCCGCGGGTCAAAGGTCCAGGCCTGCAGATTGCGCGCCCGGGCTTCGCGCCCGCCCTGGAACATGCCGCAGTCCACCAGAAACCGCAGCGTGCCGGTTTCCACCTCCGCCTCTACCAGATAGCAGGAGCCGGTGACTTCTTGCGCGGCCCCGATAAATGTCAGCTTCATACGCAGCCTCCAGAGTGGAGGTCCAGTATCTGCTTGGCGATGGCGCTTGTGTTGACCTGGGTCAAACCATCCGCTGCTGCCTATTCCAGCAGTTTGCGCGACGCCTCCAGCGCCAGGCGCGACCACTCCACATCGCCAAGCTGCGCGACCCGCAGCTGGTGCGGCACCTCGACGCTGATGGGCAGGTCTGTTGGCAGCGCGCCGAACAAACCGGCCAGGTCGATGCCTCCTTCGCCCGGCAGCAGGCGCTCGCAGCGTGCGGTGTGGATCATCTGCTCTACCGTGAAGTCTTTGCCGGCGGGCGCGTCGCAGATTTGTGCGTAGTGCAGCAGCGCGCGTGGCAGGGCGCGCAGGTCCTCCAGCGTGGTGCTGGAGCGGGCGAAATGCAGTGCGTCGACCAGGATGCCGGCATTCGCCGGGCTGCCCGCGGCGCGCACCGTGCGCAGCGCGGCCTGGGCGTCGGGCACGGCGGTCCAGGGCATGAATTCCAGGTCGGCTGTCATGCCATAAGGCTGCATGAAGGCGCAGAGCCGGGCGTAGCTGTCGGCCAGCCGCGGCAGGTCCAGGTCGTCGCCGGCGACCAGCACGGCCTTGGCCTGCAGGGCGGCGCCAGCCTCCAATAGCGGGCGGTGTGCCTGCGGGTCAAAGTCCGCGCCGAGGCGGATGATTTCAATGTCGAACACGCCCACGCCGGTGTCGCGCTGCACCGCCAGGGTTTCGCGCAGCATGGCGGCATCGCCCAGCAAGACCTGGTGCGGCGCGCCGGGCATATTGGGCTGCAGCCGCATGCCGACATGGCGGTAGCCCAGCAGCGCTGCAGCGGTCAGCATCTGAGGCGGCGTGAGGCCAGAGGCGGTGAGATAGGCCAGGGAGTAGGTGCGCATGCTCAACCTCCTCGCTTTACTTCAGCGGCGATACCGCGGTGGGCATCGCGATGGTGGAGAACATGTTGGTCGTCAGGTGCGCTGGCCCGCCCTTGGGTGGCCAGATGCCTTGGGCCACCGCGTCGGCGCGGGCCTTGCTGCGCGCGTCCAGCGTGGGGTAGGACCAGATGTTGGTGAAGCGCAGCGGGCCGTCCAGCGCGACCATCGCCACGACGCAGGGGGACAGCGCTTCGCGCGGTGGCACGTACCGTTCCCACAAATCAATCGTGGCCTGCACGCCGCCGGTCTTGATGCCGTAGGTGCGGATCTCGTACACCGGGCCGGTGATGCCCGATTCTGCCGACGGCCGCACCGGCTTCATCCACGGAAAGCCCTGGTAGCTGTGCTGCTCCAGGCTTTGGAAGATGCTGCCGCAACCGAACGGGTCGGCGCTTTTTTGTGTGCGCTCGCGCTCTGCCTGCAGCGCGCCCAGGTCGGCAAAGCCGCGCAGCACGATCATCTGGTTCAGCTGGCCGATGTCGGTGAACCAGCAGCCCAGCAGTTCACCGCCCGCCTCGGGCGCGCTGGTGTAGGTCTGCACGTGGGTGGCGGCCTGCCCGGCAGCGCCGAACGGCAGGGTCATGGTGGCGAGTTCGTAGTACATGGAGATTCCTTTTGCTATTAAATTGAGAGCTGATTGCGCAGGTATTGATTGCGCTGGAGGCCGATTTTTTATAAATCCACGCCGGCTGCATGGTGGGCCGCGATGTAGCCAAACGTCATCGCTGGCCCCAGGGTGATGCCGCCGCTGGGGTAGGTGCCGCACATCACGCTGTGCATGTCGTTACCACCGGCGTACAGGCCGGGAATGGGATAGCCGCGCGCATCCAGCACCTGGGCGCTGGCGTTGGTGCGCAGGCCGGCGAAGGTGCCCAGGCTGCCGGGGACGATCTTCACCGCGTAGAACGGGCCTTGCGCCAGTGGCGCCATGCAGGGGTTGGCCAGGCCGGCACCGGCATCGCCCTGCACGCGGTTGTAGGGGGTCTCGCCTTTGGCGAAGTCGGCGTCACGGCCTTCCAGTGCTTGCTGGTTGTAGCGCTGTACTGTGGCTTGCAAGTTCGCCGCGTCTATGCCGCAGGCCAGGGCCAGATCAGCCAATGTGTTGCCGCGTTGCAGGTAGCCGTTGCGCAGCATGGCGCCCATGGGTATGGGGGCGGGTTTGACTGCGCCCAGCCCGTAGTGGCGGATGAAAGCGTGGTCGCAGACCAGCCAGGCCTGCACCGGTGCACCGCTGGGTGTTGCGGCCAGCATGCCGCGCACAAAGTCGTAGTAGGAATCTGCTTCGTTGGTGAAGCGTTGGCCGTTCGCCGTGACTGCGATCAGGCCGGGCTTGGCGCGTTCGATCAGGTGTGGGAAGTGGGCGAAGCTGCCGTCTTTTTGCGGCACCAGCGATACCGGCGCCAGCGCTGCGGCCTGTACTGCGTCACGGGCGACCTGACCGCCGGCCGACTCGCCCAGGCGCAGGCCGTCGCCGGTGTTGCCGCGCGAGGCGGCCGACCAATGTGCGTGGCCCAGCAGTTCCTGCTTGCGTGCCGCATCAAATGGAAAGCCGCCGCAGGCCAGCACCACGCCGCGGCGCGTGCGGATTTCCGTGCCGTTGACCACCGCGCCGAGCACGCAGCCATGTTCGAACAGCAGGCGCTGCGCCGGGCTGCTGGTGCGAATCTCCACGCCCTTGGCAAAGGCCGATGCGGCCAACCCGGCGACCAGCGCATTGCCGTTAACCAGGCGCATGCCGCGCCGGTAGCGCAGCAGGTCGGTGAAGTGGTGCAGTACCCGCTTGCTCACATACCAGAGCGATGCGGGTTTGCGCATGGCGTTGAAGAAATGCCGCAACTCTGCACCGGACGCAATGCCCATGCCCCACAGCGTGGTCTCGTGCAGCGGCGGCTTCAGCTGCTGGATGTGTGCGCCCAGGCGCCGGCCATCAAAGGGTGCGGCGCAGATAGAGCGGCCGCCCTTGGCTGCATGCGGGTTGCGGCCGTGGAAGTCGGGCACGCTGTTGCCGTCGATGAACTGCAGTGCGGTTTGGCTGCGGAAGAACTCCACCATGCGCGGCCCTTGTAGCAAAAAGGCTTGGACCCGCGCCGCGTCGAACTGCGCACCCAGCTCCTGCCGCAGATACGCCGTGGGTTGGGCGATGTCCTCAACGATGCCGGCGTCAAGCGCCAGCGGGTTGCGCGGAATCCACATCCAGCCACCCGACCAGGCGGTGGTGCCGCCGTACTGGGCCTCTTTCTCCACCACCAAGACCTTCAAGCCCAGATGGGCGGCGGTGACGGCGGCGGACAAGCCGCCAGCGCCGGAGCCGATCACCAAAAGATCGCAGGTTTCAGTGGCGGCCATGGATCAGGCTGCGTAAATTTTCTTCAGGCTAGCAGCGGCGGTGGCGCGCGGCTGGTTGAAGAAGGGCGATGCGCCGCTGGCTGCGGCCAACTGCGCGGCCAGCGACACCAGGTCTGCGCCCAGGGCCTGCATGCGTTCCAGCGTGAAGCGGGCAGACGGGCCGGCAATGCTGATGGTGCCTAGCGCGGGCTGGCCGTTCAGGCGCACGGGTGCGGCCATGGCGTTCAGGCCAGGGGTGTAGGTTTCTAGCGTCAGGCTGTAGCCGCGTTCGCGTGTGGCGTGTACTTGGGCCATCACCTCTTGCAGCGTCTTCGGCGCATTGGGGCCGAATTCTTCCACGGGGCCGACGCCCTGCTGGGCCACCAGGGCCAGTGCCGCGTCGTCGTCCATGGTGGACAGCCAGGCCAGGCCCGAGGACGAACAGGAGATGCGCGCATCGCTGCCCATGTCGGGGTCGTAGCGCAGGCCCTGGCGCGCGCCCTGGGCGCGGGCCACCCAGGTCAGGCGGTTGCCGTCGACCACGGCCAGGCGCACCAGTTCGCCAGAGATTTCGGCCAGGCGGTCAAGCAACGGCTGGGCAATATCGACGATGCCGGTATGGCTGAGAAAGCTCAGGCCCATGGACACCAGCTTGGTGGTCAGCAGGTAGTCGCCGTGGTCGCGCGTTTGCCGCACATAGCCACAGCGCACCAGGTCGGCCAGCAGGCGGTGTACGGCGCTGCGGGGGATGTCAAGCTGGTCGGCAATGGCAGCTAGCTCCAGCCCGCCGCCGTGCTGGGACAGCAGTTCCAGGATGCCAAGGGTTCTTTCCAGTACGCCATTCATGCGGCTTGCTCCGTCGGTTCAATAGGGTGCGATCTTAACAAAATCAGAACTTAATTCAATAGTTGAATAGAATTCCACTTTTATTTATGATCGCGGCACCGACCAGAACAATGGAGAACTCCAGCATGTCAGAACCTTTGAGTGGCGCCACCCGTGTGCATTTCATCGTGGGCGATCCGATCGCGCAGGTGAAGTCACCCGCCGGCGTCAGCCAGGCCTTCCACGACCGGGGCCACAACGCCTATGTGATGCCGGCCCATGTGGCGCCGGCCCAGTTGGCTGCTTGGCTGGATGGCGTGTCGCTGGCGCAGAACGTCGACGGCGTCATCGTCACCGTGCCGCACAAGTTCGCCTGCTATGGGCTGTGCGCTACCACCTCGGAGCGCGCCGCCTTCCTGCACACCGTGAACACCATGCGCCGCAACCCCGACGGCAGCTGGCATGGCGATATGTTCGATGGCCTGGGCTTTGTGTCTGCCATGCAAGACAACGGCTGCCAGCCCGCCGGCAAGAAAGCGCTGCTGGTCGGTGCCGGTGGTGCGGGCTCGGCCATTGCCCATGCCCTGGTGGTAGCGGGCGTGAGCAGCTTGGCCATCTTCGACCCGGACGCGGCCCGCCGCAGCACCCTGGTGGACCGGCTGGCGGGCCTGGGCAAATGCCCGGTCACGCACGGCTCGGCCGACCCCACGGGCTTTGATATCGTGCTCAACGCCAGCCCGGTGGGCATGCAGGCCAGCGACCCGATTCCGGTGGATACCGACAAGCTGCAAGCCAGCATGTTCGTCGGCTGCGTGATCACCGCGCCGGCCATCACCCCCTTGATCGCCGCCGCCCGCGCCCAGGGCTGCCAGACCATGACCGGCGCCCACATGTTCGGCCGCGTGCGCGACCTGATGGTCGACTTCCTCTTGGAGCAATAGCATGCAGCTTCTGCCATCCCTGGCGGCTTTGCCCGAATCCTCTGCCTTCGACCTGGTGGTCGTGGGTGCCGGCGGCGCGGGCATGGCGGCGGCTTTGTTTGCGGCCATTGCCGGGCAGAAGGTTTTGCTGGTTGAACGCACAGAGTACGTGGGCGGCACCACGGCCTGGTCGGGCGGCACCACCTGGATTCCGGGCACCCGACATGCGGCCACCGTCAACCCGCAGGACACCTTGGCAGACGCCAAGCGTTACCTCGACAACGCCATCGGCAACCGCAGCCCAGCGGCATTACGCCAGGCCTTTCTGGACCATGGCGCGCAGGCTGTGGAGCTGCTGGAAACGCAATCCGAGGTGCACTACCGCGCCTACCCCAAGCACCCCGACTACATCTCCGACCTGGGTGGCGCTACCCTGAATGGCCGCGCGCTGGAGCCGCTGCCGTTTGACGGCCGCCTGCTGGGCGATCTGTTCACGTTGGTACGCCCGCCCATCCCCGAGTTCACCGTGCTCGGCGGCATGATGGTGGACCGTACTGACATCAACCACCTGCTGGCGCTGGGCAGCTCCTGGCGGTCTTTCAAACACGCAGCCAAGCTGCTGGCCCGCCACGCGCTGGACCGGCTGCGCCACCCGCGCGGCACGCGGCTGGTGATGGGCAATGCCCTGGTCGGGCGGTTGCTGTATTCCTTGTCACAACACGCGAATGTCACGCTGGCGCTGAACACCTCGGTGCGGCGCATCCACCGCGAGGCCCAGGGCATTGCGGCCGTGACCCTGCTGCAAGCCGGTCAGCACCGCACGGTGGGCGTAGGGGCTGGCCTGGTGCTGGCCAGCGGTGGCTTCAACCGCAACGCCCAGCTGCGCGCCGACCTGCTGCCCGGCGTACCGGCCGACTGGTGCCCGTCTGCGCCCGGCCACACTGGTGAAGCCCACGGCCTGGCCCAGCATGTGGGTGCCCACTATGGGCAAGGCAGCCTGAGCCCGGCCTTCTGGGCGCCGGTATCGAAACGCCTGCGCGCAGACGGCAGCACGGCCGTGTTCCCGCATTTCATGATGGACCGCGCCAAGCCCGGCATGCTGGCGGTGAACCAGGCGGGCCAGCGCTTTGTCAACGAGAGCACCTCGTACCACCTGTTCGGCCTGGCCCTGCAGCAGCTCGGCAATCTGCCGGCCTACCTGGTCTGCGACGCCGTGGCTCTGCGCAAATATGGCATCGGCATGGTGCGCCCCGGTGGAAAAGGCCTGGAGCCCTTCCTGGCCGACGGCTACCTGGCGCAGGCTGACACGCTGGATGCGCTGGCGCACAAACTGGGCATCGATGCGCAAGGCCTGCAGGCCAGCGTGGCACAGATCAACCACTATGCCGAAACCGGTGTGGACCCGGACTTCCAACGCGGCAGCACGGCCTATTCCCAGAATATGGGCGACCCCGTTGCCGGCGGCAAGAATCCCAACCTGGGTCCGCTGCGCCAGGCGCCGTACTACGCGGTGCGCCTGTACCCGGGTGACATCGGTGCTGCCACCGGCTTCGCCACCGATGCCGACGCGCGCGTGCTGGGCGAAGACCAGGCGCCCATTCCCGGCCTGTACGCCGTGGGTAACGATATGCAGTCCATCATGGGCGGTGTCTACACCGCGCCCGGCATCACGCTGGGCCCGGGCCTGGTGTTCGCGTATTTGGCGGTGCGCCATGCGCAGTCTGTGAAATCTAGGTAAAAAGTGGCTCTAGCGCAGGTAATGCCTTCGCTGGTAGCTATCAAGTTAATAGCGAATGGCGGCCTAGGGTTTCACCCTAGATTGCAGTTGACATCTGCCTGCGGGGTTTCGCAACACGGGGTTGGCGGGGGCTTGGGAAGATCACCCCATCGCACCAAACATGGTGCAACAACCCCAAAGGAACTTCACCATGACACGCATTTTCAACCGCATCGCCGCTTCTGCCTTGTTCGCCCTGACCGCTGGCGCCTTCTTGCCCGCACACGCTGCCGGTAACGACGCTGATCTGGCCGGCCAAGTCCAAGCTGCCCTGAGCAGCAAGTTGGGCAGCGATGCCAAGGACCTGACCGTCACCGCCGACAACGGCAGCATCACTCTGCACGGTTGGGCCCAAGGCCCGCAAGAAGAAGCCAAGGCCCGCTATGTGGCCAGCACGGTGCCTGGCGTGCATAACGCCTACAGCGCGGTGCGCACGTTCTCGACCGATAGCAACGAGTAATTCGGACCTGTGCCCCGTGTGGGCAGGTTCCAAAAACAAAGGCCTGCAACGTTTGCGTTGTGGGCCTTTTTGCCGTTGGACGAGGCAAAGAGTTGGAGGCCGATCATCACGATGGGCATCAAGTAAAGTCAGACTTTTGCGGCAAGCGATTGTCCATTTCTCGCCATGAACAGATTGCAAACCGAATTGCGTCGCCTCTACCTCTTGGGTAGTCCCGCAGACGACGTTGCCAGTGCCGAAGCCCCTTGCTTGATCAGCCCCGAAGCGGGTGTGCGGGCGATGGTCCTGGAACTGGCCCGTCCAGCGGATTGGGGTGTTCTATCGGTACTGTGGCAAGGCGTTCAAGCCGATCTGGAGCTGCCCGCACCGGCTATCGCCGTCTCGGGCACAGACGGTTACCAGCTGTGGTTTTCGCTGGTGGAACCGGTGCCGGTGCCCGAGGCGAGGCGCTTCCTGGAGTTCCTGCGCCTGCGTTACTTGGGCCATGTTGCGCTGGGGCGCATTGCCATGTGGCCTGCGGTGGATGCTTCGGCTCCAGGGCATTACCAGCACGCCAACATGGTTCCGGCTCACTTGAAAGATACCGGGTTATGGTCGGCGTTCATTGCTCCCGATTTGGCCCCCGTTTTTTCCGATGAGCCCTGGCTCGACATTTGCCCCAGTCCTGATGCCCAGGTAGACATCCTGTCGCGCCTGGTGGGTATCAAGGCTGCAGATTTTCAAAAGGTCTTGGCCAGGCTGGGTGCTGCAGCCAAAACCACGACGTCTCACGTGGCGTTGGCAACCAGCGAAAAAGGCGGCGCAAGCGATCTGGCGCATGCTGCAACACAGCAGAATCCCAAACAGTTTTTGCTGGATGTCATGGGCGACACCAGCATAGAAATGCACCTGAGGATTCAGGCTGCGGCAGCCTTGCTGCCGTACTTTGAAAACCCGCCTCGCGCTGCAAGCTGATGGGGCAAACGTTGCCCTAAGTTGCTACTGAATCCGGTGCCAGCCGGGCTGCGAGCAGGCTGGCCGTATAGCGCAGGCGGTCTATGTCGGCTCCGGCTTGGATGCCGCGGCTGAAGCAGCACAAGGTGCCGTACACCGCACCTCCCGAGAGGCGCACGGGTGTGCTCAGGTGGGTTCCGATGGGGATGCCAGGGTCGGGTGCCTGGCCAGATGCGACGTAAGCGGCAGCATCGTCCATACGCTCTGGCAAGCGGCCTTCGACCACCCATTGGCACCAGCTCTCTTCCACCGGGTCGGACATGCCAGCCTGCACAGGCGCGAAGTCCGGCGCGTGGTCCACCGCCATGAAGGTGCGGCGGTTGTTGGCAATTTGGGACACGAAGGCCACATCCATGCCCAAGCGCGTGCGCAGCAATTTCAGAACTTCCGGTACGGCGGCAGGAAGTTCGGGGTCCGCCGAGTCGCTGGTGGCGACCAGCAACTCCGAAATTTTGACGTCCAAGTCGTCGGGTTCGTAATCCAAGTACATGGGTGCCAGTCTAAATGTTGGCTCCTGTGGCTGGCGCCGGATGGGCGCTGCTGCCATGGGCCGAAAAGCCTGCATGTTCCCCGCGATGCAGGCTTGGTGCGGAGGTGCAGCCGGTACGCGCATCATGTAAAAAATCACGGCTTGGCCGCGTTTTCTGCGGCCTCTTTGTATTCGAGAAATATGAAGGAAATTTGCCTCTTGCGCAGGTAATGCCTGCGCAGGCAGCTATCAACTTGATAGTAATTCAGCTGCCAGGGTTTCACCCTGGGTTGCAGTTGAAATAGGACGAGCGCCTGTGGCAACACGCCATTGGCGGCGGCTTGGGAAGATCGCTCCATCGACAACCAACCGCACCGAACTTGGTGTAACAACCCCAAAGGATCTTTACCATGGCACACACTTTTAACCGCATCGCCGCTTCTGCTCTGTTCGCCCTGACCGCTGGCGCCTTCTTGCCCGCACACGCTGCCGGTAACGACGCCGATCTGGCCGGCCAAGTCCAAGCGGCCCTGAGCAGCAAGTTGGGCAGCGATGCCAAGGACTTGAGCGTCACCGCCGACAACGGCAGCATCACCTTGCACGGCTGGGCCCAAGGCCCACAAGAAGAAGCCAAGGCCCGCTATGTGGCCAGCACGGTGCCTGGCGTGCACAACGCTTATAGCTCGGTGCGCACGTTCTCGACCGATAGCAACGAGTAATTTGGACCTGTGCCCCGTGTGGGCACGTTCCAAAAACAAAGGCCTGCAACGTTTGCGTTGCAGGCCTTTTTGCCGTTGGACGAGGCTGGCTGCTACTGCGTTTTAACGTCCGCTTGGGAGTAATCACAAAGACAGCCTTGGGCCCGATGCTGCCACTCAATTTGCCCAATACCGGACAGACAACATCATGAACATCAATAGAAGACCGCAGGCAATAAACCTCTTGGTGTCCTTTACTAGCCTAGCAGCCTCCATGTCCCCCTGTTTTGCAAGCTGAATGAATTGGTCATTTGTCAGGTTACCGTGAACCTGTATAAGCTTCATTTTTCGAGGAAACAACCATCCAAAGCCCACTACGACCCAAATCAGTAATGCGGTAAGAAACATAAATAGTGAATTGATGTAGGGCGCAGGCGGGGCCATTAATCAGCGGTCGCTATTGGCCGAATGCAGCGGTCACATTATTGAAGACGCCCGAGCAACTCAGCCTTAGCTTTGTCAAAATCCGCATATTCGCACAGCTGGTCCATGCGACCGCGCTCCGAATAGAAAACCGCCCATTTCCCATCCAAGGGGACAAGACAGGTGCGCTCGTCACGCACCGTTCCAAGGGAATAGTGGGAAGCTGGGATTTCCAAACCTGCTAACTCAAGCGCCAGGGCCTTTAGAGCGGCTAACAAAAGCGTGTCATCGTCAAATGCACATCGTGCGTTTGACGCGGGATGGGAAAGAACAGAAACA